>CAJXRJ010000010.1 GCA_913058555.1 uncultured bacterium | reverse complement strand
CCGGTCATCTACCGCTTGCCCATGGGCGACGGCTTCTTCCGCGTGAGTTTCCACATGGCGGAGCGCGGCACGTCCGCCCCCGGCGTGCGTGTCCTATCCCTTGAGATCGAGGGGGAGACCGTGGCGGACGGCGTCGACTTGGCCCTCGAACCAGGTTTCGAGGTCGCCATGCAGCGCGGCTTCGACGTGGAGGTCACCGACGGTGAGCTCCTCATCGAGGTGCGGCCGCAGCCCGGCCAGCGCGCACTCATCGCGGCCCTCGAAATCGAAAAGCTCGGCCCCTCTCACTTCGAGTTCGAATGCTCGAACCCTGCGAACTCCACCGGTAGCCCGGCGCTCATGGACTTCGTTGGCAACACGAGCGTGGCCCTCGATGACCTCACGTTGACGGCCAGCCCCGTGCCGGCCGGCCAGTTCGGCCTCTTCGTTCAGGCTGCGGGTCCCGGCAACTTCCCCCTCATGGGCGGCGGCGGCAACCTCTGCCTCTCGATGCCGGTGTTCCGCCTTCGGATTGAGCAGGCCCAAGGCCAAGTGCTCAGCCACCGCCTCGAAATCACGAACCCGCCCCCGAGCGCGGCGCCCATTGTTGGCGGTAGCACCTGGCGCTTCCAAGCGTGGCACCGGGACACGGTTGGCGCAGGGTACGGCCTGTCCAATGCCGTCAAGCTCGTCTTCACCCCCTGACGTGGGGGCTCTCGGGCGTCTCGCCGGGACAGTACTACTCGTGGGCTTCGGGGCATTTGGTTGCGCCGGGGCCCCCGCGAGTTTGGAGCCGCTCCGTGCCTTCGGCGAGGCGGCCCCAGCGGTGCGTTTGGCGAGTGGCATGGACTTCTGCGAGGGGCCCGTATGGCGCGCCGACTCGAAGGACCTGATCCTCTCGGACATCCCCGGGAAGACGCTCATGCGCTGGAGCGAGGCGGAGGGGCTCACGGATTGGATGGAGCTCGATGGCCCGAATGGCAACGCGCTCGACGTGGACGGGGAGCTGCTCACGTGCGTGCATGGCGCTCGCACGGTGGTGAGGCACGGACCCGATGGACCGTTGCCGCTCTTCCAGGGCCTGGGTGGCCGGCGCCTCAACTCACCGAACGACCTGACGGTTCAGTCCGACGGGGTTCTCTGGTTCACCGATCCACCTTGGGGCCTCGAGCGCCAGCGCGTCGGGCGTGAGCTTCCGGGGAACTGGGTGTATCGCCTGGACCGGCGTTCGGGGGACCTGCGAGCGGTGCTGAAGGACCACTCGATGCCGAACGGGATCGCTCTTTCTCCGGGCGAGGATCGGCTGTACGTCGCCGACACCGGGGGGCATCCTTCCCATCCAGACGCGGGCCTCCATGGGCGGCCGGCGACGATCACGGCCTATCGACTCGAAGGCGGCGAGCTGGCGTCCCCGGAGCCCGTGTGGCAAATCGAGACCCTCTGCGACGGCATGTGCGTGGACGGCGCGGGTCGGATCTTCGCTACGGGTCAGGACGGTGTCACCGCCTGGGGTCCCGATGGGGGGTATCTGGGGCTCATTCCGGTGCCGGAACGGCCCTCGAACGTGTGTCTCGGGGGTCCGAGCGGGCAAACGCTCTTCATTACGGCCCGCACGTCGCTCTACCGGGCCAGCCTGCCCCCCCGCTAGCTTCAGGGCCTGGATCGGGGCAGAGGGAGCGTCATTCACCCCCCAAACCCCTCTGGCTGTATCCTCTGCCCCCCCGGACGTCTACTTAGGTCCATCGCCGTTTCGTCCCCGTGACGGTCGGCTTCTGAATCCCGGCACCCGATGCCTCCGTGCCCTTGGCACGACCGTTGCAGTTCCGCCTGCGCAATGGCACCCCTTCACACGACATCCCATCACCTGGCGGCCCCCCAAGGCCCGTCGAACCCATCGATGCACCACCCCCAAGGAGCCCCGGACCGGATTCTTCGCTGGGCCGGTCTTTTCGGTATGTCAGCCGTGGCGTCCGTGGCCCTGGCCTGTTCTTCGGCTCCCGGCATGCTTGCCGAGGGCACGGGGGCGCCCGGGGAGCGCGTCGCTGAGGCGCCGCTGGTGCCGCCGCCGTTGAACTTGACCGGCACCGCCTACGAGGCTGCCGCCAACGTCCCGCTTCCCCCCGTGGCTCCCGGCAGCTACCCCGGGTTGCACAACGTCTACCGCCTAAGCGACACGATCATCTCGGGCAGCGAGCCCCACGACGAAGAGGCACTGGCGCAGCTCGCCGCTTGGGGTGTGCGCACGGTGATCTCGGTGGACGGCAAGGCTCCAGACCTGGAGGGTGCGGCCAAATCCGACCTGACTTACGTGCACATCCCGCTTCGCTACGGTGGCATCACCGACGAGCAGATCGCGCAGATGGCCAAGTCCTTCCGCGAACTCGAGGCGCCGTTCTACGTGCATTGCTTCCATGGCAAACACCGCGGACCCGCCGCCGCCGCCGTCGGGCGCGTGGCTTTGGATGGCCTTGACCGCGAGGTGGCGATCGCTGAGATGCGTCAGTGGAGCACGACAGCTTCCAAGTACGAGGGCCTCTACAGCTCCGTGGCGACCTCTCAGATTCCAAGCGCCGAGGAGACCGCGGTCTTCGACTTTGACTTCACGCCGTCCCATTCGTTTGACGGTATCCGCGAAGGGATGATTCGGATGACGCGTCTTTTTGACGACATGAAGCTCATCCGCAAGGCCGGTTGGAAAGCCGACCCGGCTCACCCGGATCTGGATCCTCTTCAGACCGCGACCCAGTTCGCCCAGTACTTCCGCGCCTGCGGCGAGGTGGAGTCGACCCAGACCCGGAATGAGGACTACGACGAGATGATGGCCGAAGGCATCACCGCCTCCGAGGACCTCCTGCGCCTCCTCACCGATTGCCGCGCCGCTGAAGCCGCCGCGGCCCCCGAGTCGATCGCGGACCAACTCGAACTGGCCTTCGACGCCGCCAAGGAAAGCTGCGCCGACTGCCACGCGGTCTACCGGAACCGGTAAGCCGCCACGGGAAGATCGACAGCCATTCCGACATCCATACCAGGGGGGGAGCCGCGACGACGTCACGGCCCCCCCCGGTTTCGTTGGCGTCGCAGTCTAGGCGTGCCCCGTCCATTCTTGACGTCTGTGGAAGCCTCCACACCGATGACGACATCGTGGGGAGGGCGCAGGATCTCGCTCGGCCTTTCCCCATCATGGCGGGGTGGATCTTCCGGGCTTTCTTGCTCGGCAAGATGCCTGGGAGGCCCCATTCGCCGCGACAATCCGGGAGAATCCTGCTGCCGGCGAGCACCTAGCCGCGTGGGCCGAATCCTGGCCGCCTCCACCCATGATGACACTCCCGAACTCGACCGTGTGGCTCCTCCTCGGAGCTGCGAGCTGTTCCACTGCGCAGGTAGCAGATTCCCAGGGCCTCACGCCCCAGGTTCCGGCGCCCGCGCCCCACGGCGCGATTCCGACGGAAGCCCACATGCGTTGGCACGCCGCTGAGTTCTACGCCTTTGTTCACTTCAACATGAACACGTTCACCGGGGTGGAGTGGGGCCATGGCACGGAATCGCCCGAGGCGTTCCACCCCACCGAGCTCGACGCGAACCAGTGGTGCCAGCTCTTCAAGGAGTGCGGGCTGACGGGCGTCATCATCACGGCCAAGCACCATGATGGGTTCTGTCTCTGGCCGAGCGCATTCACCGAGCACGACGTGGCGAGTTCACCGTGGAAGGACGGCAAGGGCGATGTGATTCGGGAGTTAGCGGACGCGTGTGCGGCCCATGACTTGTTCCTCGGGATCTACATCTCGCCGTGGGATCGCAACAACCCGATCTATGGGCGCGACGACGAGGCGTACAACAAGTACTTCATCGGCCAGATGGAGGAGCTGCTCACCGGGTACGGCGAGGTGGCGGAAGTTTGGTGGGACGGAGCCAACGGGGATCGCAACAATCCGGAGAAGCACCAGGAGTACGACTGGGAAGCATTCAACGAGACGGTCATGCGCCTCCAGCCCGGGTCGGTGACCTTCGGCCCGCCCTACGGCAACATGCCCGTGGGCGCGAGGTGGGTGGGGAACGAGCGGGGTTACGCGAACGCCACGCAGTGGTCCACCTATCCCATGGGCGTGCCCGAACGGGCCGGGGAGCTGAACATCGGAATCGAGGGTGCCGATCGGTGGTTCCCCGCGGAGTCTGACGTCTCGATTCGTCCGGGCTGGTACTGGACGAAGGAGAGCGACGACAAGGTCAAGTCCGTGCAGGAGCTGCTCGACATCTATTACGCCAGCGTGGGGCACAACACGAACCTGCTCCTGAACTTCCCGGTGGACAACCGTGGGCTGGTCCACGGGAACGATGCGGCGGCCCTGCGGAAGATGACCGATATCCTGCGGGCGACGTTTGCGGAGGACCTGGCCTTGGGCCGGCCAGTGACCGCCAGCCACAACCGGGGGGACGATCCGTTCTTCGGAGCGGCCCGGGCCGTTGACGGCGACCGGGGAACCTATTGGGCCGCGGATGACGACCAGTTGGCCGCAACGCTCACCGTGGAGTTCGACGGCGCGCGGCCCGTGAACCGTGCGGTCTTCCAGGAGCATGTGGAGCTCGGTCAGCGCGTGCGGGCTTGGGACCTGGAGGCCCGCGTTCAGGGGGAATGGCAATCCGTGGCGAGCGGAACCACGATTGGCTACAAGCGCATCGCGCGCTTCGACGCCGTCACGGCCGATGCCCTGCGCCTGCGCATTACCGACAGCCGCGCGTGCCCCACGATCGCCACCTTCAGCGCCCACGCATCCCCGGCGACCGTCTCGATCAACCCGGAGAGCCGCGTGTTCCTGGGTAGCACGACCGTCGAGTTGCAGGCGGATCTGCCGGGCTCCGTCATCCACTACACCCTCGATGGTTCGGCGCCCTCGCTCTCGTCGGCAAAGTACACCGCTCCGATCCGGGTCACGGAATCGATGTCGATTCGCGCGGCCGCCTCCCGCGGAGGGCGGCTCTCTCCCATCGACGCCAGCATGGACCTCGTGGGTTACGCCGAGGCGGCCTTGCGGGTGCCCGTCAGTTTCATCCGGAGGCCAGACGCGGGACTCTCCGTGGCGCGCTTCGAGGGTGGGTGGCAGACGTTGGATCAGATGGCGGAGCGGGAGCCCGTGTCCCGCGGGACATGCACCCAGTTCGACGCGGGTGAGTGCTCGCAGGAAGAGCACGCGGCCCTTGCGTTCACGGGGCACATCCTTGTTCCGGAGAACGGCATCTACGAGTTCTTCACCTCGAGCGACGATGGTTCGCGCCTCATGATCGGCGGGCAGACGGTCGTCGAGAACGACGGGCTCCACGGCATGAAAGAAGTGGGCGGCCAGGTGGGGCTCCAGTCGGGCTTCCACCCCATCCGGGTGGAGTACTTCAACGCCTCAGGTGCCGCTGGCCTGGAGGTGCGCTGGAGCGGCCCTGGGATCGTGAAGCAGTCGATCCCCGGCGAGGTGCTCTTTCAGTGAGTGCCCGAAGGGGCCCCAAGGCCTTAACGTGGGCCCCATGGATATCGAATCGTCATCGGAGGATGCGGTAGACCGCGTGGAAGGCTCCGCGCCGGCCGGCGAACGCATTGGCATGGTGGTGGGCCTGCGGCCCGAAGCAGAGGCCCGCTACCTCGCGTTGCATGCCGACCCTTGGCGCGGTGTGCTGGATCGCCTCACGGCGTCGCACATCACGGACTACTCCATCCATCTCGCCCGCCTGGGCGGCCGGATCTACCTCTTCAGCCGCTTCACCTACACCGGCGACGACTTCGAGGGCGACCTCCGCGCCATGGGCGAGGACGAAGAGACCCAGCGTTGGTGGGCGGAGACGGATCCCTGCCAGATCGTGCTCGAAGGAACCCCAGACGGCGAACAGTGGCTCACCCTGCCTGAGGTCTTCTATCACGCCTGACGGAGTGCGAAGGGGCGGCCCCCTTCAGCTGGGATCGGCGGCGACGGAGGGTTCGTCCCCCCGTGCGGCGGGATCCGTTTCGGGCTGGCGCGCTTTGGCGTAGGCCTGGGGCGAGGTGAGGGAGCGTTCCCAGAAGTGGTGCGCGCGGGATTGAGCGATGCCGAGGAGCGTCCCTTCGGGGTACTCGCCATCTTCGCCCAAGGTGCCGGCGGTCATCCCTGTGAAGACCTCGAGGGCTTCGTGCACTGTGGACACCGACCACACGTGGAAGCGGCCCTCGCGGCAGGCGTCCACGACGTCGCGGCGGAGCATGAGGTCGCCGGCGTTGGACGAGGGGATGATGACTCCGCCCTCGCCGGTCAGGCCGAGGGCGCAGGCGGCGTCGTAGAAGCCTTCGATCTTCTCGTTCACGCCGCCGATCGCCTGGATTCGTCCGTGCTGGTCAATGGCGCCGGTCATGGCGATGTCCTGGCGGAGCGGGACCTCCGTCAGGGCGGAAAGCAGGCAGCAGATCTCGGCCCCGGAGGCTGAGTCGCCGTCGATGCCACCGTACGACTGCTCGAAGGCGAGACTCGCGCTGAAGGCGAGGGCGTGGTCGGTGTGCAGGAGGAACCGGAGGAGGCCGCCGAGGATCTGGAACCCCTTGGTGTGAATCTGGCCGGAGAGGGAAGCGCTGCTCTCGATGTCGATGATGCCCGCGTGACCTGGGGCGATCGTCGCGGTGATTCGCGCGGGAAAGCCGTAGGTCAGCATGCCCGCTTTGATCACGGCGAGGCCGTTGACCTGGCCGACCGTGCGCCCCTCGGTCTCAATGATGATCGTTCGGTTCGCGATCATCGAGTGGAAGCGGCGGGACGCGAGGTTCGCCCGCTCCTTCGTGCGGCGCACCGTTTCGGTCACGTGCTTGGCCATGACGTGGTCGCCGTCCTTCTTGGAGAGGAAGGCGGCCTCGCGGGCGATGTCCGCGATGCGCGAGAAGCGCGCCGTGAGCTTGCCCGCCCTCGAGGCCACGCGTGCACCGTGCTCAGCCAAGGCGGCGACGGCAGTCTTGTGGAACGCCGGGAGCTTCTCGTCCTTCGCGATGCGAGAGATGACCCCGGCATATTGCTCCACGCCGACGTCCGTGCGGGCGATCTCATGGTCGAAGTCGCTGAGGATCTTGAACAGGTGCCCGAAGTCGGGGTCGGCGCGGTCCAGCATGTGGAACGTGCCGGCGTCGCCCACGAGGATCACGCGCAGGGAGATGGGGATCGGCTCGGGCTTGATGGTGGTGCGCAGGTACGGAACGCTGAGTTCCTGGGGCACGATCTCGAGCAGGCGCGTGCGCAGGGTGCGCACGAGCACGCGCCAGGCGCCGGGCTCGGTGAGCAGGTCGCGGGCCTCCATCACGAGGTAGCCGCCCTTGGCGCGCAGTAGCGAGCCCCCGCTGATGTTGCGGAAGTCCCCGCGCACCGGACCCTGGGGCGTCCAGCCAGTCTCGACCGAGCCGAGCAGTTCGATCAGGGACGGCGTGGTCTCCACGACGACCGGCGAGCGATCGCTCTCCTCGGCGGCGAGCACAATGTTGACGTCGTAGAGATCCACCGGGTCCTGACCCGGGGGGTGCTCATGGCCGAGGTTGTCGATGACGTCCTCAATGAGGCTCGCGAGGTACATGTCGACGGCCTCGTCCGTGTGGGCGGCGGCGACCGGTCCCGCCGCGTCCTCCAGAAGGCTGCGGGCGGAGGACTCCATGAGCCCGAGCATTCTCTTGCCCGCGTCCACGCGCAGGTTCTGAATCTCCCGGGAGATCTCTCCCAGGCGCTTCGCGAATTCCTTGCGGGACGTGGTCCATTTCCCGAGCTGCTCCTCCGTGACCTCGCCCGCGGTGACGAGGGCGGCCAGATCCTGGGAGGACAGCGGCTTTCCTTCGCGCAGGGGCACGATGGTCGTTTGCACGGTTTGCCCCTGGTTCTGCTGGACCATCGTGAGGCCGGCAGCGGCCAGGTCCTTTTCAAAGGGCGCCGTGACTTTGGAAACCGCGGCGTTGGTGCTCTCTTCGATGAGCTGCCTTTCACCTTGAATGGACTCGCCGGTCAGTAGCTTCGGCAGGTCTTCGCGCACGTATCGGGCGAGCTCCCGGACGCCGCGCTTGAACACGCGTGCCTGACCCGCGGGCAGCGTGATGAGCCGCGGCCGATCAGGGGCTTTGAAGTCGTGCACGTACACATGGTCCTCGCCGCGGGTGCAGGTCGGGGCCATCTCGCGCAGGAGGCGCTTGACGATGCTCATGCGCCCCGTACCGGTCAGGCCGCGCACGAAGACGTTCTGCTCTGGTGCGCTGCATTCGATGCCGAACCGAAGCGCGTCCACCGCGGATTCTTGGCCCACAAAGCCGATGGTCGGATCGACTTCATCTGTGGTTTCGAAATCAAGGGCGCTGGGGTCGCAGTGCCAGCGGAGGGCGTCGCTTGAAAGGGGGGTCGGCATATGGAGAGACAAATGGGGGAGCTGGGGAAGGCGGGACGAGGGGCGTTAGCCCTGGGCGCGGACGACGCTCGCGGGACGCTCAGGGTGTTCGCCCGATTCCACCCAGCGGACGAGGTGATCGAGAAGCTGTGACCATCCGGACTCCAAAGATCCGCTGGTGTCCGACGAAATGACGCCGTAAGGGGAGTGCGAAAACTCGAGGGTCGTGCCGCCGCCATCCGCCCCCGCGAGGCGGAATTCCGTGAAGGCGCGGTTGGGCCCACCGAACTGGGGCGTGCTGTCTCCGACGAGGGTGAGCAGCTTCGGTGCGTTCGACGTGATCACGGTGCCCCAGAGCAGGCCGTTGCCACCGCCCCAGTGCTCGACGAAGAGGCCGCCGGGCGAGGGGTCGAGGGTGACGCCTTCGGGGTCGAGCCCATCGTACGTGCCGATATAGAAGTCCTTCGGCCACCACTGGACGATGCCCGCTGTGAGGGCTTGCCAAACCACAGCGGCGTCTTGGGTGAAACTGCGGGTGAGCGTGATCGTCGTGTGTTCGAAGTGGACCATGGGCCTATTCTGGTCGGAACAGGTCCAGCTCGGGTGAGGAACCTCCCATGGCCCAGGCGGCGGCGGCGCGACCGGCGAGCGCGCCCACGAGATTCCCTGTTCCGCTGTAGCCGCCGAGGGCGATCACGCCACCGCGCACTTGCTCGAAGACCGGCAAAGGACCGCTGGAGTATCCCACGGACGCGGCCCAGCGATGGGTGATGGCCGCCTTGGTGCCGATCCGTGCGCGGAGGAACTCTTCGAGTAGTTCCTGGATCTCCACGGTTGGGCTCGATTCCTGGGTCCACTCGACCGCTTCGAAGCGGTCGCGGAAACCGCCGAGGGCGATGGTGCCGCTTTCGAGCTGCTGCACGTATTCGTAGCCGTAGCGCAGGTACATCGGCGCCTGGAGGGTGACGTCCCGGGCGGGCTCCGTGCCAAGCATCTGGAGGCGCGCCGTGCGCACGCGGTCGCCCAGCTCCGGCAGGAGGCGGTCGAGCCCACCGTCCACTGCCACGATGATTCGATCCGCGTTCACTGCGCCGAGCTCGGTGCGGACGCCCTCGGCCGTGATCTCGATCGCGGCGGAGTTCTCAAACAGCGCGGCGCCCCGCGCCGCGGCCTGGGAGCTGAGCGCCCGGGTCCGGGCCAGGGGGTTGAAGCACATGTCCGTGGGGAATCGCAGGCCCACTCCGAAGGGGCCGTCGTGCCCCTCGACCGGCAGGCCATCATCTTCCATGGCCGCTCTTTGGGCGGCGCAGTCTTCGCCCTCTCCATGGCCATCGGCGATGCGCAGGGATCCGGTGCGCCGCACATGACCGGGGGTCGCAGCGGCGACACGTTCTTGTTCTTGGATGGTCGCGAGATAGAAGGCCTTCGCGCGATCCCGCCCGAGGAGCCGGACGGCGTCGTGGTAGAACGGCGCGAGGCCCGCGAGGAGCAAGCCCCCGTTCCGTCCCGCAGCCCCGCTGGCCACCTGGCGAGCGTCGATACCGATGACGCGGGCCCCCTGGTCGAGCAAGGCGTGGACCGCAGTGAGGCCAGAGCCCCCGAGACCGACGACGCAAACATCGGCGCCGTGGCCGCCGCTTAGCTGGGGGAACGAGGCCTGTTCGACGGGCGCGCGCCCCATCGACGTCGCCGTTTCCCAAATGGGAGAATTCACGGCCAGCTAGGCGCGGAGGTACTCCAGGACCTTGCGGAAGATCGGCGCGAAGATCTCCGGGAAGATCAGCCACGCCGCCGCGAGTCCCATCATCGGGATGTAGGGCTGCGACATGAAGTTGCGGATGCCGCGCATGCTCTTCTCCGGAACGAGGAGGGGCAGCGCCGCGCTGCCGTCCATCGGCGGGAAAGGGATCAGGTTGAACAGCAAGAGCAGCAGGTTCTCCACGAGCAAGAGGCTCATGAAGATCGCGAGGGACTTCATCACCGGGGTCTCGCCCACGAGCAGTGAGTGCCAGTCTGCCTCCGCCGAGGTGGGGAGCCGGAGGGCCTCCATCGAGAAGCCGATCTTCAGGGTCGCGAACGCGATCGCGAAGAGGATGAGATTCGCTGCGGGCCCCGCGAGCGCCATCCACGCGGCGCGTTTCGGGTACCGGATCGCCCAGATCGGGTCGTAGGGCGCGTGGGCGAAACCCAGGGGCCATCCGATATAGACGAGGCTGAGGATGGGAACCACCACCATGCCGATCGGCTCGCGCCGAATGTGTGGCATGGGGTCAAGGGTGACCTGGCCACCGAGGTAGGCCGTCTCGTCCCCGAGCTTCAGGGCCGCCAATGCGTGGGCAGCCTCGTGCGCGGTGACCGACAGCAGGAAAACGATGTAGAACCCGATGGCGATCGTCAGCTCAGGCGTCATGGCCGCCAAGGTAGCCTGGTGGGGACGCGGGCGCACCTTGTGGCGCCTTTCCCGAGTCCCCTATCTCAGCTTTCGTCTCTCCGATGCAACGACCCACCACGGCGCGCTCCCCCCTAACTCGCTCCCTCAGCCAAATCCTCGCACTCTTCGTCGCGGGTCCGATGGTGCTGATTTCCTGCGGCGACGACGCGCCCACGGGGGACCCGGCCGTTGAGACCCCCGGGGACCCGGCGGCCACGGCCCCCAAAACCCAAGCCCTTTTCGACGGCGAGACCCTCAAGGGGTGGCATGAGGACATCCCGGCGGCCGACGGCGGCGTCTCGGTCCCGGCGTCCTTCGCGGTGCGCGACGGCTTGCTGGTGAGCCTTGGGGAGCCCCAGGGGCACCTGATCACCGACGACGTCCACAAGGACTACCGCCTCGAGCTCGAGTGGCGCTGGCCCGGGGAGGCCGGCAACTGCGGGGTGCTCGTGCATAGCTCCACGCCCCGCCGCCTCTACAAGATGTTCCCCCAGTCCATCGAGGTGCAGCTCCACCGGGACAACGCCGGGGACTTCTGGTGCATCGGCGAAGACATCACGGTCGAGGACATGGAGGCCCGCCGGGGCGCGCCCGCAGAGTGGGGCGTCGACGAGGGCAAGAAGCGCCGCGTGTTGAACCTGACCGACGGCTCCGAGAAGCCGCTGGGGGAATGGAACTCGATGGCGATCGAGTGCCGCGGTGACACCATTAAGGTGTGGGTGAATGGCGATATGGTGAATTACGGCACCGGTTGCACGGCGTCGGAGGGACAGATCGCCATCCAGGCCGAGGGCGCCGAGGCGGAGTTCCGCGGGCTGACGCTCACGAGTCTCTGATCTGGACCGGGCGGGGCGCTTCCCGTGGTCCTACAATTGCCGCTCGAATGGCTCCGCTCCTCAGCACGTTTCTAGGCTTCCCGATGGCTTTCATTAGCTGGTCGGAAGCCGTCTTGATCTTGCTCGCGATCTTCCTCTTTGGGATGCCGATCTTCTTCCGTGTCATGCGGGCGCTCCGGGCCGGTGACGGAGGACCGCGATGAGCGGGCACTTCGCGTTCATCTTCGGATCGCTGGATCCGATGGAGATCCTTGTTGTCGGCATGGCCGCCATCATGATCTTCGGTGGCAAGCTGCCGGAGGTGATGCTTCGGCTGGTGGCCCAGGTCATGCGCGCGCGTCGGGCGGTCAGCCGCATGTGGCGCGAGACCGGCCTCGAGGACGAGCTTCGGCGCGTGCGGCGGGACATCGAAAACGCCGTGCCGCGAGACGCAGAATTCAAGCTGGCTTCGGGCAACTCGGGCGCGCCGAAGTCCAAAGCGGAAGAAGCGCGAGCGGCGGCGGAGAAAGCACGCGCGGCTGCGCGCAAGAACGCGGACGAGGCGCAGGCCCGCAAGTACGGCGATGCCGGTTCCGGCCCGGAGGCCGACCGCGAGGCCGAAGCGTATGCGAGTGACGCCGCGGTGCCCGACTGGTCGGGCGGCGGGCCCGCTCCCGGGGAGGCCCATGAAGTGGACCCCGACGCGGATCGCCGTGAGCCCTTCACGTTCGAGCCCATGGAGGACGCGATCGCGAGCGGCGACGACTGGTCGGCGGGCGTCGATACGGACGCCCCGGACGAGACTCCACCTGCGCCGGAAGCGATCGAGCCGGCTCCGCCTGCCCCGACGCCCCGCCTTGGACAGTTCGGCGAAGGCGTTCCGGACGATCGATCGTGAGCGGCCCGGGCGTTCCGGCCCTTCCGTTTCGGCTCGGGTACAACACGAACGGACTGCCGTTCCATCGCTTGCCCGAAGCGCTTGAGCTGGTGGCCGGCGCCGGCTTCCACGCCGTTGCGATCACGCCCGATGTTGGTGCGTTGGATCCGTTCCGCCTGTCGCGGCAGGACGTCGTGGAGACCGCTTCCAGGCTCTCGGATCTGGGGCTCCGCTGCGCCATTGAGGCTGGTGCGCGGTTCGTTTTGGACCCGGAGCGCAAGCACCGCCCGAACCTGCTCGATGGGAGCGACCAAGGGCGAGAGCGCCGCATCGACTTCTACCGTAGGTGCATCGACCTAGCGGCGGATCTCGGCGCGGGCGTCATGTCGCTCTGGGCGGGCGCCGCGCCGGAAGGAATGGCCATGACCCTCGATGGGGACCCGGCGAGTCCCCTTGGGGAGCGTCTGGCCGCTGGTCTCGCCACCGTCGTGGAGCACGCGCGGGCCGCGGGCGTTCGCGTCGGGTTCGAGCCTGAGCCAGGGATGTTCGTGGAGCGGCCGGCGGGATTCGAGACGTTACTGAGGGTGATGGGCTCGAGCGGCGACGACCTTGGGCTCACCCTCGACGTCGGGCACTGCGTGGTGACCGGGGATCTTCCCGTCAGCGACGTCGCGCGCCGCTTCCAGGATCGCCTGATTCACGTGCACCTCGCGGACTGTCCGCCGGGCGTGCATGAGCACCTGCCCCTCGGCCATGGGGGCCTTGATCTGCGCGATGCCCTCGATGGACTCTGCGCCATCGGCTTTGACGGTATCGCGGCCGTGGAGCTCTCCCGCGATGGCCACCGCGGCCCCGATGCGGTGAGAGAATCCTGGGCGACCATTCAGGCGTGCCGCTGACCTAGCTCAGCTGTCCATGGGCCTGCGACGACACCACCCCCCAGGGCGGCTACTGGGGCTCACTGGGGCCCCTAGCGGTCCTCGATCTCGATCAGGACCTCCGTTGTACGCCCAGCCGTGATGTCGAAGGTCTGACGTTCCGTGGGACGGTCGCCGGAGATCATGCGGATGCCGTAAGTGCCGGGGGGGAGGTCCGACGCTCGCCTCGCGGGGGCGTTGCCCATGACGGCCCCTTCGCTCGCGACACGGCCTTGGTCGAAGCTTGCGACCCAGGTGGAGGGGATCGGATTGCCGTCGATGTCCGTCAGCTCGACGATGCCCTCGTGACGGACGCCGGCTCGGTCTTTGATCTCGACGATCAGGGTGCCGCCGATGGTGATGTTCACGGGCACGCGGCGCTCACCATCGGGCGGAACGTCCACTTCGACAACGGCACGGCAGAAATGTCCCGCGGTGGCGAAGCGGTCCGTGCCCACGACGATCTCGTAGGTCGCAGGGCCCGGTTTTTGGGGCCCCGATGTCGCGATGCCGTCCTTGACGGCCAGCTGGAACTCGTCCGACCATTCCCCTTGGCGCAGTACGGAGAGAGGCGATCCGTCGGGCACTGGCGCGCCGCGCAGCTCAAACACGAGAACGCTCCCCGATCGCTGGGCCACAAGCTCGACCCTCGCGAGGCTCGCTTCCCCCGGCGCCATGGGGGGCATCGTTCGTTCGACCGCATCGAAGCCATCGACGATCAGCTCGATGGTGGTCTCCTTCCGGGGTGGGATCTCGAGGACCATCTCCCCGCGCCGCTGGTCGGTGCCGTCCACTTGCTGGCGGACGATCGCGAAGCGTTGCTCACGCTGCTCGCCTTCCTGGGAGACCTTGTAGGATCCGCCGATCAATGGGTTGTCGGCGACCGCCACGTCCTCCGTCCAGCTCAACTGGAATTCAACCCACGCCGCCATGCCCGTAAGCCGGACCGAAGCCGGGGCGGAGACGAGCTTCTGGTTTCCCAAGGGTAGGGGGCGATGGACGCCGGGCTCAGACCAGTCGACGGAGTATTCGTGTGGTGCAAGGCCCGTGATCTCGAAGCGCCCTCCGGGGAGGGTCTTGGTGGTCCATGACATCCAGTCGAAGGCGCCGCGGCGCCAAACGAGGGCGGCGCAGGGGAGGCCGCCCCGGGCGATTTCGCAAATGGAAACCACCTCGGTGACGGAGACCGACACGTTGAAGCCTTCCCCCG
Organism: uncultured bacterium; assembly: GCA_913058555.1. Classification (GTDB taxonomy): domain Bacteria; phylum Planctomycetota; class UBA1135; order UBA1135; genus Saltatorellus. Next base: position 12,475 of record CAJXRJ010000010.1, on the reverse strand, counting down.
CCGCGGCGGGGGCATCGGGTCCGCGCAGGCGCTTCTCCATGGCGGCCTCGACGAAGCCTTCAATCTTGTAGCCCGCCGACATCGCCACGTCCCCAAGGTCGGACGAGCCAGTGGCTGCGCCCAGGTCGACGATCGTCGTGCTCGGGCGCATTCCGGCCTGAAGGCCGAGGACGGCGACGCGCCCGGCACTCGCCGCCCGGAGCTCGAAGGTGCCGTTCTCCACATTCGCAGATGCGATGGGCGATCTCGCGGGGGCGCCGTCGGAGAGGGCGTAGATCGCGGCCTGGCCGTCTTGGATCGGTTCGCCGGTGTCCGCGTGAACGAACCGCCCTCGGATCAGGTGGGCGGGCCGGGCGGTGACATCGATCTCGAACGCGCGGTCCGGGTCCTCGATGGAGGCGGGCAGCGGGTCGGGGAGGCGGTGTTCCGTCGGAGTTTCGAGTAGGCCTGGATTCTTCAGTCGGACCAAGACCTTCCTGGCTACTTCACCCTTCGTTCGCCCGGCGAGCTTGGCCAGCGAAGGGCCGAGGTCCACGGTCACGGTTCCATCGGGGCCAATCTTGGCTTCCACCTGAATAGCAATGGCCCACCCGAATTGATCGAGGGACGGTTGCACCAAAACCTCGGTGGTGCCGCTCGGAATGTCCCCGACGACGCGAATTCGTAGCCACCATGGGTCGGCGGGGGGAGGCGCCGGTGGGGCCGTGAGAAGGATGCCCTCAAGGGTAGAGGCCGCAAGTTCGGCGTCGCCCGAAGGCGCGGACTCCCGTGATGGACCCTCCGCGGGGACTGAAACCTCAGGCGCGGACGGGTCGATGCTCGGATTCACTGCGGGCCGTTGCTCTGCGCTGTCAGGCACGGTCAGCGTCATGTTTCCAGGGGCACTTTGCCGGTGCCATGTCCACGCCAGCAGTGCGATCACCGCTAGGAACACGGTCATCCAGCCCCATCGTCTCGGGTTCATGTGCTTCACGTTAATGGAACCAACGCCACCGGACGCCGGGAGGTTGGTAGGGACGGTTCCTTGACTGAAATCGCCCCGTTTTTTGACCTTTTTGTCCGCTGAGCTGCAAACGTACCGATCGGTCCCGTAGAAAGAGTCTTGGGCTGAGTGGGATCTGCGTGAGCGCGCGTTTCACTGTCCGGCTTTGTTATCTCGGGGCCATTCGCTGATGCGGATGGCGAGTAGACGGACTCTCGGGAGGAGGACGTCATGGCCACAGCAACGCACATGCAGCACACGGGCACCACGAAGAGCATCACCACGGGCGGGACAACGGGCGCACAGAGCCATTTGGCCAGGGGCGCCCAGCCGGCGAGCCCCCCCCAAGCGGAGACCCGTGCTTGCCCCACGCGAGATTCGGGCCCGGCACCCCTCTTCCAGCACCAGGTGACCACGTCCCAGTGCCAATCGAAGCAGCGTGGGCTCTATCACAAGTGCTTTACCTGCTCCCACGCGAACGGCCGCTAGGCCTTCGACGGGGATGGGCCGGCGACTAGTTTCGCCGATTATCGGGGAACGGAATCGTGCGCCGGGGCAGTAGAGGGGGTGAAGCCCATCCCTTCCTGCCCACCGAGCCACGACATGCAATCATCCCACGCTCCCGTTTCCGATCCTGCTTCCGCTCCGGCACAGGCCGTGCCGATTCCGAGCGCCCAGGAAGGCGCTTTGGCCATTCGCGGCCTGATGGCCGTCAGCGCGTTGCCATTGATCGGCCTCTTTGGCCTGGCGGCCGAGGGGCTGTTTTTCCAAGCGGCCGCGGAAACGGAGCTCACGCGCACGGCCGTATGGACGGAGTCCATGGAGACCGAAGAGGTTTCGATCCTCGCGGACGGAGAGGAGACGACCGACGCGCCAGGGGTTGAATCCTCGGTCGAGAGCACCCTGTCGGTCACCACGGTGGATCGATTCGTGCGCACGAAGATGGGCGGGCCTTTGGAGCTCGTGCGGCTCTTCGACGACATCACCTACGAATCCGAGGGCAAGATCGGGTTCGACTCGCCCTCGGGGCCGATCGAGCTCGAGATCTCGGGTGAAGGCGAGTCGGCGCTCGATCAGATCGCCGTGAAGTTCGATTTCGACGGCGAGGCGGACGAATGGGTCAAGAGCTACGCCGAGGAGTACGAGGGGCAAGAGGAGCTCTTGGAACCGCTTTGGCCGAACGCTGAGTTCCTCCGTTTGCTCCCGGAGGATCCCGAAGACGTCGAAGTGGGGGATCGATGGGAAGTCGATGGGGATGCGCTGCTCGACCTGCTCGTCCCGGGTGGCTACGTGCCCATGGAGCGGGCCTCGGACCTCCAGGTCATCGAGGGCGTTTTGGATCCGCTTCTCCTGCCGGGACCCTTCGCGCTGATGGACGGAGACATCGAAGGCAAGGTCCTCGCGAAACTCGACTCCATGACGGCCAAGAGTGCCACGATCACGTTGGAAGTGGAGGTCGACGTCACGAAGAGCTGCATCGACCTCATCCAGGGGATCGTCAACGGCATCGTGCCCGAGGGGGCACGTATCGAAGTCAACGTGGCGAATTACGCCATGGCGCTGAAGGGCAAAGGCTCCCTCGTTTGGGACCTCGAGGGGTACCACATGAAGTCCTTCGAATTCACGTCGGACGCGGAGATCGAGATCCTGATGGAGGTGCTCGTCGACTTAGGAGGGGAAGCCACCTTGTACGAGCTACGTGAGACCCGCAGCGGTGAAGTGGGCCTGACGGTCGAGTAGGACCGGTTGGGCCCCCGCGCAGGGCCCTGGCTGGGGCTGGGGGGCTGGCCGGATTCTGGGAATCGCGCTAACGGCGTTTCGTGGGAGCGCGTACAACGACCTAGGTAGTTTATCGCCAGGTCCTGTTCTCAGCTCCCCCCATGAAGTCGCTCTTCCTTGCTCTCGTTGTCACGGTCGTCCTCGGCGCCGCGTTTCTGTTTTCCCGCACCGGTCCAGATTCTGATTCCGGTGCCGCGGGACTCGACGGGCCCGGTACCGCGCAGGCTGCCACGCCGGTCCTGGCCGATTCCCCTGAGCTGGATGCCGTCGAGGAGAACGACCAGTCGACCCGGGACCAAGCTCCCGCGCTTGCCGCTCCGAAGGCTTCCGGGGAGTCCTCCCAGGCGTCGGTCGAGGACGAACCAGTCGCCATGGCGACGCTCCGCGGGCGGATCACCGACGCTGACGGGGTCGGTCTCGGTGGCGGCGAAGTCGAAGCCAAGGCACCTTTCCGGGGGCTCTCGATGATGCCCCAGGATGAAGTGGCCCGCACGGAGGCCAAGGACGACGGCAGCTTCTTGTTAAGCGTTCGCGCCGGGGATCTCTCGGTCTCTTTCGGGGCCGATGGTTACGCGCCCCATCGCCAGTCGGTGAGCGCGGGGCCGGGCCAGACGGTGGACTTGGGGGATGTCCGGCTTCCGGAAGGGGTGAAGATCTCGGGCCGCGTGACGAATGACCGGGGACTCCCTGTGGAGGGCGCCCAGATCCATCGTCCGGTGGTGTCGGACGGTGCCATGATCCAACTTGGCGTGCTGGGGGCTTTGGCGTCGACGACCGACGCGGGCGGGTACTTCGAGATCCTGCGCCAGGCAGTCGGTCCCTTCGAATTCACGGTCGACCACGCCGAGCATCTCCGGGGCTCGTTCGAGGGGTCGACCAAGTCGCCCGGAGAGGTGGCCCACGGCATTGAGGTCACCCTTGCGAAGGGCGTGTCCATCGCGGGAAACGTCGTGGATCTCCCCGACGACGTGGTCCCGAACACGCTGCATGCTTTTGCCAGGATGGAGAGTTCCGGGGGCAGGATCATGGCGTTCGATTTCGGCGGCGGGTTTGACTCGTCAGGACGGCGTTCCTCCCCTGTGGCTGACGACGGGTCCTTCCAGATCCTGGGACTCAAGCCCGGAACGCGCTACGAAGTGTGGGTCCAAGCCTCACGCAACACCTGGCGCAGCGGCGTCCGGCGCAGTGAACACGTGAAGGCCCAGTCGGGGGACACTGGGGTCCGCGTGACCTACCGTGAAGGCGCCAGCGTGACCCTCGCCATCCTCGACGAAGACGGAGCCGCGGTGGCGAACCCCACCATCCGGGGCGGCTTCGAGTACGAGCGCAACTTCGAAGACACCGAAGTCGATGGGGACCCAGGTACCCACGCTCTTCGTCACATCTGGCCCCCGACGGACAACACGTCGTTCAACCTGACGATCGAGGCCCGCGGCTTCGAGACGTTCAGTCGCAAGGGGATCGACCTCGTGGCCCACGGCGAAGTCGACCTCGGGACGATCACGCTCAAGCCGAAACCGCAGCTCGAGGTGACCGTCCTCGATGGAACGACCGGACGACCCGTTGAGGGCGCGAGGGTCTCGCTACAGGAGGTTACTGACGGATCCACGAGTGGCGCCGTCAGGTTCTCAGCGTCCGTCAGCGCGGACATGGACGAAGTGGACGACCTCGCGGACCTCGACTTCTCCATGCTCGGGAAGGAGGTTCAAGTCACGGACGAAGACGGCAAGTGCACGCTCGACGTGGAGCCGGGAACCTCGATGCACGTCGACGTGGTCCATGCGGGCTACGCGGAGATGCGCACCGACCCCGTGCGCATTGGCCCGGGCACGGCCATGACGGAATCCACGGTGAAGCTACTCCCGGGTGGTTCGGTGAGCGTGTTGGTGCGCGATCCCGAAGGCCATCCTCTCCCAGGGGCGCGCGTGGAGCGGCGCCGTGAAGAGGGTCGCCCGTCGCCTTCGAAAGTCGTCACGGGCAAAGACGGAACGGCCCTGCTGACAGGGTTGGAGCCTGGTGTGCATGGCCTGCGCCTGGCCGAGAAGAAAGGTAGCGGCGGCATCGTCATGATGGCCAACATGCCCGGCGCGGATAGTGGTGCGCCATGGACGGAGGTGACCGTGGAGCCTGGACTGACCGTCGAGGCGACGCTTCAGGCGGAGCCGCCCATGCATGTGGTGGGCACGATCACAGAAGCCGGGGCACCCCTCGCCGGCGCCAAAGTCAGTCTGCGCGGCACCGGACCGATGTCCGGGTTCCCCGGAATTCTCGGTGGTAGTGGCTCAGCCACGACCGATGCCCGGGGCCGTTTCCGCCTTGAGAACGTCAAGGGCGGCGATTCGAAGCTCGTCATCTCCCACGGCAGCCGGGCCATGGACTACGAACACGCGCTCGAGGTCGAGGCCGGCGAGAACGAGGTGAACCTCGACCTTGGCGTCACGATCGTCGAGGGCACCGTACGCGACCACGAGGGCGATCCCCTCGCCGGTGCAAAGGTCAAGGTGGCCCGTGAAGCGCAGTCGGGTTCCCGGGCGATGGTCTCGTTCGTGATGACGACCGACGATGGGGACGGGGGCGGCGGGACGTTCTTCTCCGGCGGCCCAGGAGAGCCCGAGCCAGTCATGACCGACAGCGAAGGACGCTACTCCCTCCGCGGTGTCCAAGCCGGCGTGGACATCGCCGTCTCCGCCACGGCCGACGGTTATGACACCGCCAAGTCAGAGCCCTTCAAGGTCGACGCCGGGGAGGTTCGAGGGGGCGTGGACCTCGCCTTCGTCCTGACAGGGTCGATTCAGATCCAAGTCGAGGGCGGGGCCGGCGGCATGATCGCCATCCTGCGTCGCCGCGGGGCTGGCATTCGGGACCCGCGCATCGAGAACTTCTCGGGTACCGCCAAGACCATCGAAGGGCTGGCCCCGGGGACCTGGACGGTGAGTCTGAGCTCCCTGGGCGGCCCGGACGCGCGTTTCACCCCGGAGGAGTTGGAGATCGAGGTCGAGGCGGGCGAAACGTCGCAGGCGAATTTTGAGCGCGTGGGCCGGTGAGGGAGACAAAGGCCGTACGGGAATGTTCCGTACGGTCTGACTCTGGCCCGCCCATTACAGATATCGCTGATACGTTAGGGAGCCTTCCGTTCATGAAGAGGCGGCTCCACTGCAGGAAGTCCGTCCACGACAACAGCTTGAGAGGTCCCGGTCGACGCCAACGACCACGATCATGGACAACAGCCTGCTCATCCCGCCTGCCAAGGCCGATCGCAAGACGCTCATCATTGCCGACGATCATCCCATCTTCCTCGATGGGCTGACGCGGCTGCTCGCGCCGAACTTCCACGTCGTGTCCACCGTCGGCGACGGCCAGGCCCTCGTCGATGCCGCCTGTGAGCTCCGTCCTGACGCGGTGATCATCGACTACTTGATGCCGAAGCTCGACGGGCTCGAGGCCCTCAAGGAAATCCGCATGGCCGGAGTCGACAGCAAAGCCATCTTCTTGACGGTGCACGAGGACCCGACCTACGCCGTCAAGTGTCTGGAGGCCGGCGCTGACGGCTACATCATGAAGTCGGAGGCGCCATCCCGAATCGTCAGGGCCGTCAGCGAGATCCTGGCGGGTCACCGCTGGGTCTCGCCACTGATCGAGGCCGACGTCGACGCGCTGATGGCCGGTGACGGAGACCTGTTGACCGTCGAGCCGGAGTCCGACGTCGTCAAGTCTCTGACGCCCCGGCAGAGGGAGATCGTCCGCCTCCTTTGCTCGGGGGAAGCGGCGAAGCGTGTGGGAGCCACCCTCGGGGTGTCGCGCAAGACGGTCGAGTATCACAAGTACAGGCTGATGCGGCGGCTCGGTTACACGACCACCGCAGAGTTCATTCGATTCGCCGTGCGGTGGCGGCTCGACTCGGAGGGGACGAGCCTTCAGGGCTAGCTATCGGGCCAGCGATCGGGCCAGGGGTCGGGATCGGGCGAGCACGCAGGCTGATGGGACTCAAACAAGAAAGGGGGCGCCGGTCCAAAGACCGGCGCCCCCTTTCCATCCCAGCTGGGCCGCGCTACGCGCCGGCGCCCGCCGGTGCCATGGCCCGTAGCTCAGCAACGATGCCGTCCATCGAAGTGCCGGCGTCTCCGAAGAGCATGTGGGCGGAGTCCCGATAGAACAGCGGGTTGTCGACGCCGGCGTAGCCCGTGGCGCGGCTGCGCTTCATGATGACGACGAAGCGCGACTCCCAGACCTGGAGCACAGGCATCCCGTAGATCGGGCTGGACTCGTCGGTCTCTGCGCCCGGGTTGACGATGTCGTTGGCGCCGATGACCAGGACCACGTCCGTGTCGGGAAGGTCGTCGTTGATCTCGTCCATCTCGAGCACGATGTCGTACGGCACGTTGGCCTCCGCCAGAAGCACGTTCATGTGCCCCGGCAAGCGGCCCGCCACCGGGTGGATCGCGAAGCGAACGTTCGCGCCACGATCCCGCAGGATCTCCGTCATCTCGTGCACCTTGTGCTGGGCGCGGGCGACGGCCATGCCGTAGCCGGGGACGATGACGACGCTCTTGGCGGCGGCCAGGCGTTCGACGACCTCGTCGACCTGGGTTTCTTGGATATCGCCCTCGGGGGCGGCATCGGTGCTGGGGGCGGGGGATTTGCCGCTATCGGACCCGAACCCGCCGAAGATGACGTTCCAGATCGAGCGGTTCATCGCGCGGCACATAATGATGCTCAGGATCGCGCCGCTGCTGCCCACGAGGGCGCCCGTCACGATCAACAGGTCGTTGCCGAGCATGAAGCCAGCGGCCGATGCGGTCCATCCCGAGTAGCTGTTGAGCATCGAGACGACCACGGGCATGTCGGCGCCGCCGATGGCCGCCACAAGGTGGGCCCCGAGGACGCAGGCGATGAGGCTCATCGCGATGAGCTGCCAGAGCCCTTCGGTGCCGGTGCCCTGCACGAAGAGGTAGCCGAGCCCGACGGCGCTCGTCACGAGGACGAGGTTCAGCAAGTGCCGGCCCGGAAGGAGCAGGGGCCTACCGCTTACGGAGCCCTTGAGCTTGAGGTACGCGAGGATCGATCCCGTGAGAGTGATCGCGCCGATGAAGACATCGACGAAGATCTCGATCTCGAAGACGCTGCCCGTCTTGGTTTGCGCGAGGTAGGTGGCGAAGCCCACGAGCACAGCGGCGAGGCCCACGAAGCTGTGCAGGAGTGCGACCAGCTGCGGCATCGCCGTCATGGCGACGGTTTGGGCCATGCGCGCGCCAATGGCGCCGCCGACGACGAGCGCGATCAAGATCGGCACGAAGGCGTCGAGGCCGCTGCACGTGAGCGTGGCGATGATGGCGATGCCCATTCCGAGCATGCCGTAGATGTTCCCTTTCCTCGCTGTGACCTGGCTCGAGAGCCCACGCAAGCTGAGGATGAAGAGAATGGTGGCCGCGATGTAGGCGGCGGTGCGAAGTCCTGTTTCCACGTCGATAGTCTCTCTTACTTGCGGAACATCCGCAGCATGCGCCGCGTGACCTGGAAACCGCCGACGACGTTGATCGTGGCGAATAGAACGGCGATGGCGCCTACCCAAGCGGCGGCGTTTCCAGCCTCCGCGGTGGCGAGCAACAAGCCGCCCACAACGATGATGCCGCTGATGGCGTTCGTGACGCTCATGAGAGGCGTATGCAGCGCAGGCGTCACGTTCCAGACCACCTGCCAGCCGACGAAGCATGCCAGCACGAAGACGGTGAGGTGCTGAAGGAACTCACCGGCTTTGGGGTCGAGTCCGCTTGCGGTGGGTTGCAGGCGCAGGCCCGCCCAAATAGCGGCGAGCACGACCATGAAGACGATGGACAGGGGGCTGAACTTGCCGGCGGCCTCGGAGGGCTCGGCGGGACCGTGGCCGTGGCTCTTGGTTGGTGCTTTGGCGGCGGGCCTTGCAGGCGCAGGGGGCGCGGCCTTGGTGGCCTCCGGCGGCTTCGCGGCCGGCGTCGGCTCAGGCCGCTTGGGCGGCGGCCACATGATCTCGCCTTTCTCCGTGATGAGCGCGCAGCGCACGACCTCATTCTCGTGGTCGATCGAGTAACCCTCGGCGCCACCAAGCTCGTCGAGGAGATGTGCGAGGTTGGTGCCGTAGAGATCGCTCGCCACGTTCGCCATCCGGCTTGCGAGGTCGGTGTAGCCGAGGATGACGACTCCGTCGACGACGGTGCGCTCCCCGGGCACGGTGCCTTCGCAGTTGCCGCCCTGCTCGGCGGCGAGGTCCACGACGACCGAGCCCGGACGCATGGTTTCGACCATGTCCTTGGTCCAAAGCGTCGGCGCTTTCTTGCCGGGGATCAGCGCCGTCGTGATGACGATGTCGATGTCTTTGGCCTGTTCGCGGAAGAGGGCCATTTCGGCTTCGATGAACTCCTTGCTCATCGTCTTCGCGTAGCCGCCGCCGCCTTCGCCGGATTCTTCGATCTGGACGGTGAGGAACTCGCCGCCGAGGCTCTTGATCTGGTCACGTACGGACTCGCGGGTGTCGAAGGCGCGCACGATGGCGCCGAGGCCCCGCGCGGCGCCGATGGCCGCGAGGCCCGCGACGCCGGCGCCGATGACAAGCACCCTGGCGGGCGGCACTTTGCCGGCGGCGGTGAACTGACCCGTGAAGAAGCTACCGAACTCGTTCGAGGCTTCGACCACCGCGCGGTAGCCGGCGATGTTTGCGGTCGAGCTGAGCGCGTCCATCTTCTGGGCGCGGGTTATGCGCGGGATCTGGTCGACCGCGAGGGTCGTGATGCCGCGGGCCCTGAGCCGTTCGATTTCGTCCTCCGCCTGGGCGGGGAACAGGAACGAGATCAAGGTGGCACCCTCGCGGATTCGGTCCACTTCGTGGGCTCCTCCCTCGAGCTCTCTGGGGGCGCGCACCTTGAGGACCACGTCGCTCTCTCCAAACGCCGCGTCACCGGAGACGATGGACGCGCCGGCCTCGATGTACTTCTCGTCCGGGTAGCTGGCGCCGGCGCCGGCGTCCGCTTCCACGGTCACCTCGAAGCCGAGCTTGAGGTATCGCGCGACCGCCGCGGGGGAGGCCGCGACGCGTCTCTCGCCGGGGTGCGTTTCTCTCGGGATTCCGATTTTCATGGGGATATTGGGGGCCGGCTGGGGGCTCGCCTTGGTGACGGGCCAAGCTCTAGCCAGAGAAGGAGACTCGCCCGTGCAGGGGGTTGCAAGCAGCGGTCGTCCGAACGCCCGCGCGAGGGGTGCTATCGTCATCCCATGGGCAATCCGGCAAGGACTCGCGGGAGAATCGAATCGATGGATCTGGCGGTTTCGGGGGAGAGCGTTCCGGTCCTCACCATCGAGCCGTCGCCGGAGACGGTGAAGGGGCCGTTGACGGACCTCGTCTTCCTGCACGGGTATGGCAGGGCCCCTGAGGACTATCGCGACTTCCTTTCAGCGATCGCGGCCCAGGGGTATCGCGTCGTGGCGCCGTTTCTTTTCGCCAACGGGGGGCTGCGGCGGGGGCCGGTCCATTTTTGGAGCTGCATGCGCCTGGCCCACCGCACCCTGGAGCGGCTCATCGAGGGGGGCCAGCTCGCCCCCGGAGCGCCCGTCATCGGCCATTCCACGGGGGCGGCCGTCAGTTTGACCACGGCGAAGGGGCCGCTTCGGCCCCGTGCGATCGTGGCGATCAATCCCGTCCAGCCCTCCAGCGGCGCCGCGATCCTCTTCATGGCGCGGTCTGCCTGGATGAACACCAAGATGGCCCTCGGGCTGGCCGGGGACGGCGCCCGGGCTCGGAGGGTCTTGCTGGACTCCGGCGGCCGGTTTTGGGCGAACTGGCTGCGCAGCCCGATCCGGAACTTCCGGCTGATCGGTGGTTTGCGAGCCTACGACTACGAGTCCTTGGCCCGTTGGTACCGCGACCTCGCCCCCGTGGAGGCCCCCGCGGCGGTGATCTACGGCCACGGGGATGAGTTCTATCCGAGCCCGGACGGCCTGCGCCGGGGGCTGGAGAGGAGCTTTCAGACCCTCCGGGTGATCGAGCGCCCCGAGCAGAACAGCCACGAGTGGCTCCTTTTCCGTCCCGAGCTCGCAGCATCGCTGACCGAGCCGCTGCTCTTGGGTCGCCCCGCCGTGGAGGAATAGACGCTGGCACAATGATTGCGGTCCCGCTGGCCCGGAGCGCGCATAGGCAACGCGCTTCGGTGGCCCGGGCTACGCCCTCGCATCGCCAACCGTCTGTCGCTCACCCCGAATCTCGCATGTCCTTCGCCATGAACTTCCCAAAGACCCCCGTCACGGCCCTTGCGGCCGCGTTCCTCGCCACGGCCGCAGCGCCGAGCGGTATCGCACAGGACCTCGTCGTCCAGAGTGGAACCACGTTCGTCTACGACACCGACGCGCTGGGCCGCGCCCAGCTTCGGCTCCTCGACATCCAGCCTGGCGCCCGGCTGATCGTTCAGGGCACTCGACCCTTCAGTGTCATTGCCGCTGAGGTCCGCATCGACGGGATCCTCGATGCCTCCGGCTTTGACTCCCCTGGCGTGGGGACTTTGAACACGACCAACCAGCCCGAGCCCGGTGCCCCCGGCATGGGCGGCGGCGGGAACGGCGGCGCCGGTAGCCCCCTCACGAGCCAGTCGAGTCCCCGTGGCAACCCTGGCATGGGGGCGTTTGGCTTCGGCAGTGGCCCCGCGGTTGGCGGGGGAGAGGGTGGCGAGACGTCCTACTCCATCATCAACAAGGACGCTCGCCGCGGGGCCGGCGGCGGAGGCGGCGCCCTCGCTAGCAATCAGCCGGTGTCGATGGATCCCGCCGACCCCGCGAACCTCGGTCTCGTGGCGACCGCTGGTCGGGACGGTGGCGCCCAAGGGCTCGGGGCCCAATCCCAGACCGCGCGCGCCGCTGGCGGTGCCCCCGGAATGCCGATCTTCATCGACAGCAACCCGGACAACGACTTCTGGGGCCGTGCGGTCACGCCCGCCGGGATCGTCCCGGGTGAGGTGCGGCGTCCGAGCGCAGGCCGCGGCGGCGGCGGCGGCGTGTTCATCACAAACTCCACCATCACAGGCAACTCAGCGGACTGGGGGGGAGGTGTCTCGATGTATGGAAACAACGACCTCACCATCCAAGGCTCAACCATCACCGATAACACAACATTGTTCTCCGCGGGTGGTGTCGCCCACGGGTCGAGCGGCCCAACAGGTGGCGACCTCCTCATCGACAGCTCCACGATCAGCAGCAATGTTGGCTACGGAATAATGAGCTTATTGCCCAGGAGCGCGACCGTGGTGAACTCCACGATCAGCGGCAATGCCGGCAGCGGAATCAGGATAGCAGGCAACCTCAGCCTCCGCAGCACAACCATCGTGGGGAACACAAACGGCTTCGGCGTCTCCTCAAGTTTTGGGGCGGGCTCGCCCGTGGCAATCTCAGGCACCGTGATCGCAGGTAACTCCCACTCCTATGCCGACGTTGCCGGCATCTTCACGTCGGGGGGATTCAATTTCATTGGCGACGGCGGCTTCGCGTCCGGGCTCGTGGACGGTGTCAACGGCGATCGCGTCGGGACCACCGGCGCGCCCCTCGATCCAATGCTCGGGCCCCTAACGGGCAACGGCGGCGCGACGCTCACCCATCGGCCCCTTGGTGGCAGTCCGCTCATCAGCGCGGGCGACCAATCCAACTTTGAGCCCCTGGATCAGCGCGGCGTCGTGCGCATTGCGGGCAGCGTCGACATTGGCT
>CAJXRJ010000009.1 GCA_913058555.1 uncultured bacterium | reverse complement strand
GCGTCAGATGTGTATAAGAGACAGGTTCAAGTCACGGCGCTCGAAAGCGAAAGACTGATCCTGGCTCCGTACTCCCGTACTCGTACTTTTGGCTCCGTACTTTTGCCGCATCGTCAGCGCCGCCTGCGGAGTGAGCCTCCCTGCGCCACTACCGGCCGACCCCAGCAAGAACACAAAGTCCGTCGATTGGCCACAAAGGAAGGGACCGTAGAGGCAGTGTGGTACCGGTGCCGTTTCCGCCATGCTTCGGTGACAGCCGGTGAGACCGTGGAATGAACCACCGTTCGCGCGTGACCATGCCCGCTCCGCCGGGACGACGGTTGCCGGAAACGGCTTCGGAGCGGTACTGCCCGCGCAGCTTGGAACGCTTGTCCCCCTAGTGCTGCCACGCGACTCCACATTCCGAATCACAGCTCCGTGACAAGATGGGAGCCTCATCGTCGCCGCAATCCGTCTTTGACGCGTACGGTTGGGAGTGCCCGGATCGTTGGCCTCATCGCCATGATTCCCTTGCTCGCATCCCCAGCTTCCCTGCGGCCGCCCCACACGATGCAACTCCCTCCTTCCGCCCGACCCGCCGTCTCCCTGCTGCTCGCAAGCCTCGCCCTCGCGGGCCTCTCCTTCGGTGCCTCCTCCGACGGTGATCAGGGCGAGAACCACTCACCGGAGCTCTCCGTGGAGGACTGGTCGGCGCTGTGCCAGCTCCATCAGGCCTCGCTGCACGCCATCGAGCGGCGCGGGGGCGAACTCGTGAGCCGCAACCCGGGGCGCGGGTGGACCACGCGCTACGACGACCGGGGGGCCACCACCGTCCCCGACGACGCAGGGTGGCGCTGGGGCCTGGAGCTCTCGGAGTGGGGATTCGACGGCGCCCTCATCGAAACGGACCGAGCCATGGGCGTTGGGGCCGACGGCAATCGTGCCGAGCTGCGATGGAGCGAGCAGCTCACCGAGTGGTGGGTGAACGAACCCGGGGGACTGGAGCACGGATTTACGGTCTTCGCTCCGCCCGCTCGGAGCGCGTGCGCGGACGCCCCCCTATGCTTCGCCCTCGACGTCCGGGGCGAGTTACGCCCTTTGATCACGCAGAGTCGCCGCTCCGCGCGCTTCGTCGACTCGTCAGGGGTGGCCGTCCTCGAGTACGCCGGCCTGCTCGCCTTCGACGCGAACGGGGCGGCGCTACGGGCCTGGATGGAGCTCAGGGGCGAGCAGCTCACAATCTGCGTGGACGATTCGTGCGCCGTCTACCCGATTACGGTCGACCCCGTGCTCCAGTACGCGTACCTGAAGGCGTCGAACACGGACTGGTACGACGAGTTCGGTTACTCGGTCGCCATCTGGGGCGACACTGTTGCGGTTGGTGCTGTCAAGGAAGACAGTTCTAGCACCACCATCAACGGCGACCAGCACGCGGACGACCATGTGAATGACAACTACGGGGCGGTCTACGTTTTCGTGAGGGAGGCTGACACGTGGCGCCAGCAGGCGTACGTGAAGCCGCCTCGTGCTGGCCGCAACTATCGCTTTGGCACCTCCGTGGCGCTGTCGGAGGACACCCTTGTCGTCGGGGAACCAAATGAGAACCGCGGGTTCACAGGGGTCAACCCCCCCATCATTCCGGGGATCTTCGAACATGAGTCGGGCGCGGCCTACGTCTTCACGCGGAACGGAAACACCTGGTCGGAACAGGCGTACATCAAGGCCTCGAATACCGATGAGGATGACGGTTTCGGGACGTCGGTGGCGATCTCGGGCGACACCCTTGTCATCGGGGCCCCCGACGAGGAGAGCGGGATCCCCGGTGTGCAGTCCGACAACACGACTCGGCGCGCTGGTGCAGCATACGTCTTCACGCGGACGGGGACGACCTGGACGCAGGAGGCCTACCTGAAGGCCCCTGACCCCGACATCGATGACGACTTCGGGGCGAGTGTCGCGGTCTCCGGCGGCCTGATCGCGGTCGCGGCCCATCGCGACGACAGCGGCGGCGTGGGAGTCAACAGTGGCTTGGAGGCGGACAACAGTCTCTGGCGCTCAGGCGCTGTCCATGTCTTCCGCAGATCTGGAAGCGCCTGGGTGGCCGACGCCTTCCTCAAGGCGTCGAATCCGGGCACCGAAGATGGCTTCGGCCACTCGCTCGCGATTCTGAACAACACCCTTGTCGTGGGGTCCTTTGGAGAAGACAGCTCGGCCACTGGCGTCAACAGCCCCGGACAGGCCGACAACAGCGCCGATAGCTCTGGCGCGGCCTACGTCTTTTTCCGCAGTAATGGGGCCTGGCAACAGGAGGCCTATCTCAAGGCCTCGAACACTGACGCTGGCGACTTCTTCGGACTGTCCGTAGCGGTGGCCACCAACGCCGTTCTTGTGGGTGCCCCTTTCGAGGGGGGGCGGGCGTCGCTCTTGAACTACGGATCCCAGACCGACAACAGCCTTCAGAATTCGGGCGCGGCCTACCTGTTCCGACGCGAGGGAGGCCACTGGTCGCAGCACGCCTACGTGAAGGCGTCCACGCCGGACAGCTCCGATTGGTTCGGCAACGCCGTCGGGATCCACGGGGAGTTCATGGTCGTCGGCGCGCGCTTCGAAAGCAGCCGCGGCACGGACGTGAACAGCGACCTGGAGTCCGACAACTCTGCGGTGTGGTCCGGCGCCGCGTACATCTACCCCGCACGGCCGATAGGCCTGAATTACTGCAGTCCCGTCCCCCACTCCGGAGGGCAGACAGCCCGCATGGTCGGCATGGGGACGTCGGAGGTCACACCCAACGACGTGACACTCGGGGCGATCCGGCTTCCGCCCCACGTCTTCGGACTGTTCGCCGCGAGTCCGGAGCGAGGCCTGGTCACGAACCCGGGAGGCAGCCACGGCAACCTATGCCTCGGTGGCGCGATCGGCCGCTTCATTGGACCGGGACAGATCGTGGACTCGGGGCCGTCGGGGGCCTACTCCATCACGCTGGACCTCACGCGGCACCCAACCCCCACCGGCTTCGTCAACGTGCATCCCGGAGAGACCTGGCACTTCGTCACATGGTTCCGGGACGTCGTGGCGGGACAGGCCACGTCGAACTACTCGAACGGCCTGACGGTTCACTTCCGTTGATGTGGATGGGCCTGGCACTATCCCATCCTCAATCCGAAGCCCTGAAACGCCTCAGAAGGCCCCCCAGGCGCTCGTGCCCGGTGACAAGGCAAAGGGATGTCGGGCGCTTCCTTCATTCGCTGTTGCTACGCCGCGCATCTGACCCCTTTGGGGACCGCGCGATAAGCCACCCCGCCGGATCCACAATGGCAAGACGGGCAGGGACGTGGCGCGCTGCGAAGAGGTCCCGGCAGCGGAGTCGCTTCTTCGCGAGGCCAGCCGGCATGGCCGGTGTCCGAGTCACCCTCCCGCACCTCAGCGCGCCGTGGCAGGTGAAACACGAGCACTAGCGTCAGCGCAGTCTCGATAGCCAGGTCGGAAAACCTCGGCTGCGCACTCCGGCGTCCACTTGGCTTCGCCTTCCATGCACCCACGGCCTCGGGCGACAGCCAGACTGTCACGTCCCCACGCTCGACCAGGCCCCGCTCGTAGTCCAGGCAGTTTGTCACGCGGTATCGCATCTTGTACTTCGGGTGGACGCGTGACTTCATGCCGTCACGATGCTCGACGTGCGCCTGCAGCGGTCAGAAGGCGCCCTGAGCACCCCCTGGAGCTGGTATTCACCCACCAGGGACCCGTTGAGACGGTACGGGGCTTTTTGGGAGTTTCAGGTGGGCGAGGGGTGGACGCGCCTCAGTCAGGGCGTTGGGTGCGATCGGGACGGCCATCAGGTCGGGTTCCGATGACTTCAATGCGCCTGCCTCCAGGTCCCCAACCAGCCACACCGATGATCACAAGCCTTGCAAAGGCGGCCGTTCTGGCCACCAGTTTTGTCCTCCCAGCATTCGGCCAGGGCTCTGAAGTCTCCGAACGCGGCGTCCTTGATCACGAGGCGCTGCCCGTCAGCCTTTCCGAGGAGTCCTTGGATCAGATAAAGATGCTCAGCGAAGACCATCTGACGAAGGTCTACACCCAAGAGGCGGACGATGCCTTCTGGGCCCGGGGCAGGACGTACAAGTCGAGCTTCGCCGCGGGTGGAACGACCTACTACCCGCTGCTCGGGCCGGATCAGCCCCGGCTCTATGGATTCTCCCTGCAGTCGCCCACCCTCGCCGTAGGTGGTAAAGAGATCACGCTTGACGGAGAAGCGGCACCCCAGGGCTCCGAGGCGGAGGTGCGATACGAGCGCGGCCCAATGATTGAGTGGTACCGCCTCGGCGTGGAGTCCATCGAACAGCTCTTCACTTTTGACGCGCCCCTCGGTTCGGGTGCGCTGACGGTCACGATTCCCGTGGAGACGGAGCTGCAGCCGGAGGCGCAGAACGGCGGTTTCTATTTCCGCAACGAAGCTGGCGGCGTGCACTACGGCGCGGCGACCGTGCTCGATGCGGCAGGAAAGGTGGAGCGCGCGGTGACGCGCTGGACCGGAAGCAGTCTGCAAATCGAAGTCTCGGAGTCGTTCCTTGCTGGCGCCCAATGGCCGGTCACGATCGACCCCCTCATCACCTCAGGCATCCTCGACGACTTCTCGTCCGAACTCACCCGTCCAGACATCTCCTATGACCTGACGACGGACCGCATCATCGTGGTCTACCAGGAGTGGACGTCGACCACGGATCGTGACATCTATTGGAGGATGTTCAACCGGAGCGATCTAACTCTCCTTGACGGTGACTACTGGGAGTTCACGACCGACGACTGGTTCCGGCCGCGCGTCGCGAACAACAACTTCAGCGACTCGTTCCTGGTCGTTGCGGAGAAGCTGCTCGCAGGTGGCTTCCACCAAATCTCATACAGGATCATCGAGGCCGCCACCGGCGACCAAGGCCAGCTCTGGGGCTTGTCTTCCATAGAATTTGTTTCCAATGAGACGCCAGATGTTGGCGGCGAAGTGGTCCTGGTATCGGATAGCTACTGGCTGGTCGTGTGGATCGAGCGGGACGTCAACGGCAACGAACGTGTGGTCTGCACCCGGGTCAACAGCGCCGGGGTTTGCCTATTCGACGACATCAGGCTCTATACAGGGCCGTTGAACGCAACGACGCCCGCGGTCGCGAACACGGCCGGAAGCCAAGGACGCTTCAACGTGGTCTATGCGGCTGGCGAGTTGAGCAGTCGGCAGATTCGTGGGGCCACGGTGAGCTGGAGCGGCGCAACCCTTCACGCGGACCATCTGATCGCTGATCTCCCGGGGCGATTGAGTGCGCCCGCGGTTACCGCTGACCTCCAGAGCGCTGGCGGCCGATACCTCGTCGTCTACGACCGATTCGAAAGCGGGCTCGGCACGGACATCATGGCCACCGTATGCGATGGAGCCGGCCCCCTCTTCAACCAGGACCTCACCGAGCAAGGGGGCGTCAACCTTGGCGCGACGCGGGGCTCGGCAGAAGTCGACCACGACGGGGAGCGTTTTGCGGTGGTTTGGACGGACCGTACCGGGGCGTCCAACACCGATGTCTTCGCCTCGACCTTCGCCCTTGCCGGAGACAACCTCTGCGAGTCGGAGTCCCGTGTGCTGCTCGGATGCGGTGGAGGGATGGGCTTTCACGGCAATTCTTCTATCGTGAGCCTTGCTAGCGGTGGGGGCACCACCGGGTCGACTTATGCCGCGTGGGAGTGCAGCCAGTCTTCCTCGAACATCTACGGCGGGCACTACCGCCTCGACCCCACGGACTGCGTTAGCCGCGCCTATTGCAACCCTGCGGTACCAAACTCCACCGGAGAATTTGGGCGCCTCCGCGTCCGCGGCAGCCATCTCGCCAGCGCCGGCGCCGTGATCATGCAGGCAGACCAACTACCCAACTTCCAGTTCGGGTTCTTCATCTGCGCCACAGGCACTAACTCCTTCATTCCGCCGGGCAGCAATGGACGTCTTTGCCTCGGCGGGACGCTCGGGCGCTTCCTCGGGCCGGGCCAAGTGCAGAGCACAGGCTCCAATGGCGGCTTCTCACTGGGTGTCAGTACCGCCGCCATGCCAACGACCCCCGCCCAGGCCGTCTTGCCGGGACAAACCTGGTTCTTCCAAGCGTGGCACCGAGACACCGTGGGTGCAGGCTCCAACTTCACCCGCGCCGGGGCAGTCCAGTTCGACTGACAATCAAAGGCGCGGCTTAGCCGACGTGCAGGTACCTACCCGGAGCCGTTGCTGCCGTTCCTTCGGCAGTACGGCTCCGCTTCATGTTGCCCCTGACGTCGACGCCGCCCATTCTTGGCCTCTCGAACTTTCCTGGCTTGATTGGACGGCCTCCCCATTCGTGTGAAGCAGCCGCGCGAGGCGGGAATGGAGGGAGGTCACTCGCCTAACCCACCTGTGTTGCGCCCTGGAGCTTGAAGCTCAAGGTCGCGCTCACGACGGGGAACGAGGGCCGCTATGCGCTACGCTGACGCCGGCTTCGGCGTCGGCGAACCCGTTTCTCAATACCCGACTGAATGGTCCTGGTACATCACTGGGCGTCGCACTCCGTCGACCATCCCGTACGCCGCAAAGACCGAGTTGTCTGGGCTCACCATGGTCTCGACATTCGTGAGCCCATGGCGCTCCTGAACTCTTTCGAGACTCTCCGCGCGCTCAAGCTCGACGTGCTCCGTGAATGACGGCGCCAGCTGAACGAGGCGGGCTCGATTCCGCAATTCGTGGAGCAACGAATACTGCACAGGATCGACGAAGTAGAAGCGCACCTCGCTTTCTTTCGCGACCGGAAGGTAGTACTGCTCGTCAAAGCTCAGGGCGCGCGCGCTGTACTCGGTCTTGGTCAAGAAGGCATCGAGATCAGTGATCTCTGCCTCGAAGAGCTTTCTCTGTTCGACCTGGAGGCTCCGGATCATCGCTCGGCAGGTCAAAAGTTGATCGTAGGCGAGAGACCCAAGATACTCGTCCGTATAGGGCCCTGCGATCGGGTGAAACTCAAGAGGCGGCTCCGGCATGGCCTTCTCTGATGCCGGTTCAGCCACCGGATCCTCACCTTGCAGCCCGACACGGGCATTGGAGTTCCGCGAGTCGCCTACGCTCGAGAGTTGGACCTGCCGATCCTCGCGCTGAAGAGTGGCCGCTCTACTCGTGTCCCGCGGCTGGGGCGCAGCTGCCGCAGCTTCCCACGGACGAAGGAGCACGAGGCCGGTGATTCCAGCCAGAATTGTCGTGATGGTCAGCGCTTTCATGATTCGCGGAGAGGGGGTTTGGAGACTGATGGGGCGAGGAATCCGTGTGACGCGGAGCAGGACGCTCTCACCACGCGACGGGCGCATCACTCGCGATCCGTCACATCCACGGGACGGTGCCCGTTGTGCACTCGAGTCGCCCCGTTATCAGGAGGGCATAGAATCCGCTGCTGGGCGGCGCACCAGTCCTTTCCAGTAGGAGGTGACGCCGCCCGCGTTGCAGCAGGAAGACCGGGAGCGTAAGCGCCACATGGCCTGGGGCGCTTCAACTGCACGAGGTGCACAACCCCGATCAACGCGACGGGCTCAGCAGTCGTTGCAGCTCACAACCACCAGGGCGTCGATGCTCGTGAACTCCCAGTCGTGGCCAATGCCGTTGGGCCCTATCAACTCGAAACGGAACGTCCCCGTGGGCGGCACATCCTCAAAATTACAGTCGTTGGCTGACTCGCAGGAACCGCAGTGGAACTTGTCTCTGGCAAGGTCTCTGAGGTGCATTTGGGCCTCGAAATTGCTCGGAGGCTCGACGCCGTCGAGATAGAACTCGCCCTCCACCGTCTCAACAAGTCCATCGTAAGCGTTCTTCTGCTTCCCGCAGGGAATCTCGTTGTCGTCCTGGGGAGCGTCTTCGGCCGGCGCGGAGTGAACGCTGGCCCCCGTTACGACTGTGGCCACCAATGCGATCGATAAAATGGTCGTTCTCAACATGATCTCTGATTCAAGGAGCTTGGGAGGAGGTCGGGGTCAGGCCGAAGATTCCGAGCGCATCGGTCCTTCCTCCAGGCGCCGACCGTGCTCTCGCGGCTGGGGCCTGGTCACCGATCGCTTCGTTCGTCGCACGGCGCGTACCTCAAGGGATCCCCCGAGCAAGGCGCGAGTTTCAGATATTCCAGAAAACCACGCGCAGCGAGAGCCGAATGGGAGCCGTACGGTGAATGACGCCCTGAGCGTTGACTGCCTCCATCACTCCGCGACCCGGATGACGAAGCGACTAGGCAACGTCGTAGCAGTATTGCGCCATGCAGCTTCCTTCCCCTCGCCCTCCCCATGGGTTAGCAACTCCGCTCCGGTCGGGGACACACTCCTTCCCCAGTGGAGGAAAGGAGGCCCTGAGAGGGCCAAGAGGTCTGTTTCCATAGCCCGCCCGCAACGAGCGCCGTGTCCCAGGGATGCGCCAGTGGCGAACAGGGGTGAGCCGGCTGGAGATGCCGGCTGGAGATGCCGGACTCCGGGTTGTGTGAGCGCGCATCGAGAGCCCAAGAGCGCACGGCGTGCGCCCTGAATCTCCTCTGATCTCTCTCTTCGCTCTGGGCGCCGTGGTTGACCGCCGCGGCGCGTCCCGTGGGCGTTGCCACCGGCCCCGCGCCGATCATGGGGTCCACGTGATCGACGCGGACGTGGCGGCCGCAGCCGTTGCCTCTCCGAGGCTTATCAGCCAACGGCAGACGGTGCGCCCAAGTCCCCCGGGTGCTTATCAACGCCCAGGGGCCTCACCGGCCCTGTCGGCATCGCCAGGGCGTGGGCGGAGGGATAAGACAGTACAGCCACTTGATCAAGGTCGCTGGCTGGACGATCCCGACGGCGTCGCGCCAGCCCTTCAGCCTCCGCATGACCGTGATCCAAAAGGTACGGTCCTAGTCGTTGATGTTCGGGCGCCCCACGCTTCTCTTGTAGGAGGCGAGCTGATGGCGCACCGCGATCTTCTCCAGCACGAGCTGCGTCCGGTCCTTCGTTGCCAGGCGAAGCAACGCGACCAGTTCGGTGAGGACGGGCATCCGAGCCTCCTGCCACGGCGACCTCGACGCTTCAGATCGGTCGTGCTACGGTCGTCGAAAGAACTCGCGAACGTGCTCCGAGGGGCGCAGGCGAGATCTTCGGTAGGCACAGGAACGCACCGTCGACGAACGTTGCGCGAGCTCGTCGAGTACTGCAACCGGGATCGGCCACACCAGGCGCTCCATGAAGAGACGCCGGAGTGACAGGAGGCCGAGGGCGTTGGGCAGGCCGTTGATCGACCAGTGCTCGTCGGGTCCTCCCATCCTTGCTAGAGCTGTATCCGGGATCTACTTGGGTCTTCGAATGCGTGTTGCATCGCGGCAGGCAACTCCGCACGAGGGCGCAGACGCCGATTTCGGTCGGCACAGGAAAGTGACCGACAAAGCACCACGCTGCATCTCTGTCAGAAGGAAATGTCCCACTGAAGTCGAACGCGGTGGCCGTCATCGTCGACGCCCATCGCGCCGTCGTCGATGGTCAGGTAGGAGTAGTCGAGCGACAGCTTGTTGTTGTGGCCGTTAAAGAACCAGTTCGACCCGAGCGTGAACTCCTGGCGCTCGTTCTCAAAGTTGAAGTCATCCGCATTAGGCTCCGTGAGCCATGCGTAGCGCACAGCCAACTCGAGCTCTTCGGGGAACGACGGGAAGATCTCATTGAAGAAGTACCCGTGCTGGGAGTAGTACCCGTATAGCTCGTTCCTGCGGCCCGCCAGGCCTTGGCCCAGCGTCGTATCCTCGATCTGCTTCCAGTGGAATTCGTTCTGGGTCGAGAAGCCCCGGTGCTTGTACGCCAATTCTGCGACCGCCTGGTTGATGCGGTACTGGCCCTCGGCTGCGTCACTGACGCTACTGAATCCGTCGAGATTGCCTCCGCCGCTCGAAGACCAGCGCGTGGCCCTGCCCGTGTGGCTGGCGCCCCCGAGGGCGAAGCTGCCCGTTGGCTTCTCGGTACGCTCGACGTCGGTCTGCCTCAACGCGAGATCTCTGCCCAAGAAGTTCCACTGCAGGCGTGCGACGTACATCGGGTTGTTGTCGTCGTTCGATACGCCGCGCCCCTCACCGGTGAAGACGCCCGCGTGATAGCGGAGATCCGCACCGGTGCCCTCGAACAGGCGTCCGCGGAAGCCGACTCCCATCTGGCGATCGACCGTGAAGGTGCGGTTGATGATCGACCGCTCGACAAACTGCTGGCGGCCGGACGAATCCACGCGCTCGCGGTTGTAATCAATCTTCCACTGGCCGACCCGGATGCCAAACTCCTTGCTCTTGGCCACGTCGATGCGCCAGTCGATGACGCGCGCGCTTGAGCCCGCGCTCGAATTGTCCAGAGAGCGCGTCGGCTGGAGGTCGACTTCGAAGTAGTACTTGAGCCAGGGACGGTAGCCGTGGCCGCCGATCTTCATCCGCAACCGCCGCCCCTCGGCGGTCAGCTCTTCCTTGTCGAAGCTGCTGAGCTGGCGAGGGTCGCTGCGGTACGGTGTCGTTGCACGCAGCTGCGCGCGCCACTGCAGATTCGTCTGGAAGTTCCCGTCACGGCTCTCCAGACGGAAACCCTTCTTCCCGTAGCTCGCGCGTACGAATCCCTCTTTGTCGAAGTAGCTGTCGACGGCTTCGGCGATTGCAGCCTCGTCGAGCTCAACAGCATCAGAATCGGACGCACCGGACTCTGTCGGCTCTTGGGCGTAAACGACGCCGCCGACTGCAAAAAGGGACAGGAGGAGTGCTCTCGTGGTTTTCATCAATTTTCGCTGCAACTTTAGGGAGATCAAACAGGCTTTTGGTGTGCTTGCACGGGAGGGGTTGTAGAGACCGATTATTTAGTTTCAGTAAAGAGCGGGTGGCCTATCGATGAAGGCGGAGCGACCTCGGGCGTGGCTGCCACGAGGCGGCAACGCGTGGGATCGACGCGCGTCGTGCCCCATTCCCTGATCCGACGCCCTGGAGTGCCTCAAAAGGCCACCCAGGCGCCCATGGCCCGTGACCAAGCGGAGCGGCGTTGACCGCGGTTCGGACGACCGATCGAGGACTCGGTTGCCAATCCCCTGGTGAGGGCGTTCCCCGTTTTAGTACGCCTCGTACTCCCGCAGTGCTCGCCGCAGCTCCTCTTCCCCGAAGAAGATCGTCGAGCCAAGGCACTCCTCCTTGATGGAACGGACGAAGCGCTCGGCGCAGGCATTGCAGCTCGACGACCTCGGCGGCGTGAACACGTTCTCGACTCCCCCACTCGTGAGGAGCTCGCGGAAGCCCCGTGGGAACTTGGTGTCGCGGTCCACGATCAGCTTCGTGTGAGCCCCCCGCAACCCATCGACGGCGTCGGTGAAATTCCGCGCCACCTGCTCCATGTTCGCCTCGTTGGGCGTTCTCTTCCTCCCTGCGAGGTGGACGCGACGTGTGGCCAAGTCGATGACGAACAGGGTGTGGGACGTCGTCAGCCACCGGAAGCTCCAGACCTCCGTAGTGAAGAAATCGGCCGCGGCGCACTCGCCCCACGTGGCTTTGATGAACGCGCTGCAGGAGGAGCGACGCTCGGGAGCCGGCTTGATGCCCTCGCGCTTGAGAATCCGTGAGACCGTTGTCCGCCCGACTTAAGGCCCAAGGTCGCCGATCGCGCCCTGGATGCGCGAGTAGCCCCAGCCTGGGTTCTCCCGGGCGAGGCGAACGACCAGCGCGCGGATCTCACGCATCAACCCCTTGCACCCCTTTCGACAACTGCGGTAAGTCCACTTCGCTGCGGTGAGTTGAGTTGTCGATGCCAACGCATGATCGTGTCCGGAGTCACGACCGTCGTCACACGACCTGGGAGCCGCCTACCAAACGGCTTCCCCTTCGCAGCAAGCCGCCGGCGCTGATCGCTCGTGAGTTGAATCCTACGTCCGCCGAGCTGTTCCTTGAGAACGCGGTTCCCCTCGATGAGTTACTCAATCTTGCGTTGCTGCTCGCGGCTGACCCAGCCAACGACGGTCAGGAGCAAGGCGCGGAGCGGGAAGGAGTCGGTCAGCATGCCGACAGGTTATCGGCCTTCACGGTATCGTCAGGGCGTCGGCTGACGGATGGGGCTGTACGGAGTACTCATATACCGACGTCATTCAACGCGCCCTGGCATCGAGTAGCAGCTCCAGGTGGTGGCGCGACTGAATTGTCGCGCGGTCGTCAGGGCCCAGATGTTCACTGCGGAGCTTGAGCGAGTTGCGCAAGTGGGCCTCGGCCTCCTCGAACTTTCCCGCGTCGCGCAGGATCTGGCCCAGGATGCACATCGCGTTCGTGGTCTGGGGGTGCGGTTCGCCGAGCTGCTCGCGCGATCCAACCAGCATCGTACGTGCGAGGCCCTCCGCTTCCTCGAGCTGCCCCAGGTGAAGGAGTTCAGAGGCAATATTGCCTGTCACTATCAGGGTGCTGATGTCGTGCTCCCCTCGATCGCGCTTGAATAGCGCCAGCCCCCTCTTCATCAGCTCAACGCCCACGTCGTTCCTGCCTTCGGCGCAGAGCACGTCCGCCTGGGCCAGGAGGGCGTCGGCGTCGTCCCGTCCGGCAATCTCGATGGTCAGATTGGCGATCTCGCGGCGGATCGAGATCATGTCCTCGGGGGGTCCGACGACGCTGACAGTGGACCCAAGCCACGTGAGGGAATCGCGGAGGTCCTGGGAGGTCCTGGGTAGGAGTGTGCGCTGCTGACGCAAGGCGGATCGAAGCAGCTCCACCGCCTCCTGGTATCTCGACTTGCTGAAACGCAGGTTGCCCAGCAGGGACTGGGAGCGAAGGGACAGAAGATCACCGGGGCCAAGCTCGCGCCGGTGCAGCTCCAGCGCACGCTCCTGGAGGGGCACCGATGAATCTACCAGTCCCAGCCGGAGCATGGTCTGAGAGAGCGTCTCGAGCAGGCGCGCCTGGACCAACGGCAGGTCCTCGAACTGCTGATTCAACGTCTCCAATCCCGTGGCGAACAGGGTCTCGTCGAGGAAACGCATCGCGATGGTCGCGAAGTCTGCGGACTCAAGGAGCTGCTCGAACTCACGGATCCGCGCATCTCCCTCGGCGCCGCCCCCTTGACGGCGCAGTTCAGTGATCACCCCTTCCACGGTGTTGTTCTTGAGCCGCTCCGCCATATCGCCCAGGTCGATCAGGGCCCACTGGCTCGAGTAAAACTCCGCGACGCGTCCCAGCTCGTCCGCGCGCCGCTTGCTGTCGAGCGCATAGCCGATGGCGACCACGCTTCCGATGAGGGCCACGGCAAGCGTCGCAACCACGCCCGCCACGAGCGCCTTGTTGCGGCGCGCGAACTTGCGCAGCTGGTAAACCGTCGTTGGCCGCCGGCCCAGGATCGGCTCGTCGGCCAGGTAACGTCGGATGTCCGCGGCCATCGCGGCGGCCGAGGCATAGCGCCGATCCGGCTCCTTCTCGAGCGCCTTACCAACGATGACCTCGATGTCCCCGCGCATCCCACGGTCGATCGTTCCAAGGCCCGTCGGCTCATCCTCCCGGATCGCGCGCACGGCGTCGTGGAGCATGAGGCCCTTCGAGGGGATCGGCAGCGAGTGAGAGAGCAGCTCGTAGGCGAGCACCCCGAGCGTGTACACGTCGCTCCGTACGTCGATCGCGTCTGGGTCCCCCATGGCCTGCTCGGGGCTCATGTAGGAGACCGTGCCGACGATCTGCCCCGTGGACGTCTGCAGGGTGTTCGAGGTCAGGTCGGGGTCGACCACGCGTGCGATGCCGAAGTCGAGGATCTTGAGCTGGGTGGTGGACGCCCCCGCCTCCACCGCGGTACCGGTCGCGGTCCGCGAGTTCGCAAGGATGTTCGCGGGCTTCAGATCGCGGTGGATCACGCCGCGCTCATGCGCGTACTCGATCACGTCGCAGAGCTCAGCGACCAGCGCCATGCGCGCGTTGGTATCCAGCCCGGTGTCGTCGGCGTACTCCGTGATAGGGAGCCCCTCGACGAGCTCCATCACGAAGTAGGGCTGGCGTCCGTGGCCCACGTCAAAGGTGGAGGCCTCGAAGATGTGGGCGATGCCTGGGTGCTGCAGGCGTCCGAGCAGCTCGGCCTCCCTCCGGAAACGCTTCAGCCCGTCGCCCGACGCATGCAACGGGCTCAGAACCTTCAAGGCGACGCGACGGCGCGGCGACGATTGCTGGGCCTCGTACACGACGCCCATCCCGCCGCTGCCGATCTGGCGCAGGACCTGGTAGTCGCCGATCGTCTCGGGCATCCAGGTAGTGCTGGCCTGGCTCGCGAGTTCGTCTAGGGTCTGGCGTGCTGCGGCAAGTTGCTCGTCTGCGAACGCATCGCCGGATCCGGCCTCCCCGTCCGCACACGCGGCGAGCAGCTGGAGAACGCGAGCACGTAGCGACTCATCGCCATCGCACGCGCCGTCCAGGTACTGCTCAAGTGCGTCACCCTCGAGACCGTGAGCGCCGCTCAGAATCTCGAAGCTGCGGGCGTACTCTTCCGCGTCGTCGGTCATCGCTCAGGCCAGAGCTCAGTGCGCAGCCACGCCTTGGCCATGAGCCAGTCGCGCTCGACGGTTGTGTCCGACACGCCCAGAGCGCTGGCGACTTCGGCGATCGTGAGCCCGCCGAGGACCCGGAGCTCGACCACGCGTCCGTGGCGGGGATGGAGCTTCGAGAGCCGCGACAACGTGTCGTCGAGGTCCACCAGGTCGATCTCCACCGCGCCCAGCGCGCCGAACGTCCCGCCCAGCGCAACCCGATCGTGCTGGCCGCTGCGCTTCTGCCGCAAGCGTCCACGCGCGTGGTCGGCCAGCACCTGGCGCATGGCCTGGCTCGCGACGGCAAAGAAGTGTGCGCGGTCCTCTAACCCCCCGATGTGCGCCTCAAGCTTCATCCAGGCCTCGTGAATCAGGGCTGTTGGCTGCAGGGTGTGGTCCTTGCGCTCCTTGGAGAAGAGCCTCGCAGCGACCTCGCCCAGCTCCGCGTAGACCGCGCCCAGGAGCACCTCGAGCGCGCCATCATCGCCGCCACGGGCGCCCTGGAGCATGCGCGTGAGGGTCTTTGGGTCGATCGAGTCCATGCAGGCGAGAAACGGTGTGAAGAGCCGGCGAAGGGGCCGTGCCCCCCAAATTTAGCCCGAGCACCTGCCTTGGGGGAGTGTTGAGGGGCATTGAGACCGCGAAGGACTGAGATTCTCGAATCAGATGAAGGAGTCCAGGGCCTGATATCGCCAAGGACGTGGAGGCGCTCTTCAAACTCCGGCGCCTCATTCCGACTCACCTGCCCCCATGCAGATCACTGCGCCCCCCCAGATAGCCGAAACATGACGCCCCCCCCACAAGCAGACGGCGAGAGCCCTGGGCCGCTGCCCTGCTCCTCGCCGCCGTGTTCCCCAGCACCGCCCTCGGTCAGGAGATCGAGCTCCATTACACGGATCGAATGGCCCTGACGTGGAACGACTTCGAAACGGGGGGGCAATACACGGCGAGCTTCTGGCATCCCGACATTCCGGCAGGGCTCAACATCTTTGCTCTCGGTGACGTCGCCATCGGGGGTTACGCACCGCCCCCTGGCATGACGATCGCCAGGGATCTCAGCGGCTTTGCTCTCGCTCACCCCGTGGGTTTCAACTTCATCTGGTCGGACTCGGGCAGCGGTGGATACTACGACGGTTGCTTCTTCGATCCTATTCCTCCGCCTGGCTACGTCAGCCTCGGATCCGTCGGATGGAACTGCTCGAGCGGCGGGCAACCGTCGCTCACCTCGGTGGTCTGCGTGAGGAGCGACCTCGTCGTGCAGGCATCCGTAGGCGACTTCATCTACAACAGCGCAAGCACGGGGGCTAGCCCCTTCTCCGCCTGGAAGATCAACCCGCCCGCCGGCGCCATCGATCTGGGAGCCTTTGTTGCGACCTCCGGATATGCCCCCCCGACGGGCCCGGTGTATTGCCTGAAGGAGTCCGCCGTTGAGGCGATGGACGCTCCCTCGCAGGCAGAGATCGAGGCTCTCTTGTCCGAGTTCGGCCCGATCATTCGCTTCCATCCCGGGGAGGCGTACTTTCCCGATGACCCCGCTGCCGTTCTAGATCACCCCTCGACGAGCGTCCAACACTCCATTGTCGAGAACCCGAACAACTATAACACGTTCAGCCTGACGCCCATCGCAAGCCAGGGAACGTCCTCCACGACGATTCTGGCTGACATGCAGACCGCCCTGTCCCATCCGCTCGCCGATACGCCGGAGTTCAAGGTCCACCTGAACTTCCCGCAATTCCTGCCCGGGGCGCCGATCGTGAACAGCCGCAGCCCGGCAGAGGCCTATGTGCGCGTTCAACCACACCAGGGCGCGCTCACGGATCTACAGTTCTGGACCTTCTACCCGTGGAACGGCCCCGGCAAAGCGCACGCGAGCTGCGTGGACCTAGACTTCGATCCTACCGGGCCCGTGGGGCGGCATTGGTCCGACTGGGAGAACGTCCGAGTTCGTGTGACCAACAGAAACGTATGGAATCCCGGGGTCTACGAGCTCGCCAACGTCTCGATGTCCCGCCACAGCTTCGATGCCGAAATCGCCGCTGCGAACCTTGAGCTCGTCCAGAACCACCCCGTCATCTACTCCGGCCTGGGGTCGCATGCGCAGTATCCGTCTCCGGGGCGGCACTACTACGAAACCGTCGGCAGCCTCGACGTCGGGTTCTGCACGATCTACGTCAGCCTGTACGACCTGGCGGGGGTTGGCTCTGAACTGCACACCTACTCCCCGAACCAGCGGAGGCTTGTTTCGTCGGCCTGGCCGAGCCTCGCGACTTCGACACCCGACTGGTTCTTCTTCCCGGGCCAGTGGGGCAACTATGAACGCCAGCGGTTCTGCGTGACCGACAGCGTGTATGGAGAAATCGAGTGCATCGAAATGGTGGAGAACGGCAAACCCGGCTTGTTGCGGCGATCCGAGTTCGACGTCGGAGAACCGATCAACCCCAACCTGGGCTCACTCAGGGCGGATGCGGGCACGCTGGCGCCGTCCTTCGACCCACAGGTGGTGGACTACAGCCTGACCGTTCCGTTCACCTCGACCGATCTCCGCTTGAACGCCCAGGCGACGGACCACCGGGCTGTCGTGGAGATCGAGCTCAACGGCGTCACTTACCCGATGCCGGCCGGCCGCCTTCTCGGCAAGGCGAGCCCGGCGCTTCCGCTGGACATCGGGCTCAACGTCGCCACGGTCACCGTGTGGGTCAGTCCCACGGCCCCCGACAAGGTCTACACCTTGAACGTCGAGCGTCTGAGCACGAACGTGACGTATCACGTGGTCAACAACGGGCCGGGCAACCCCGCGGGCCCATTCGACGTCGGAAACGGCGTCACGCTGAGCGTCACCGACAACGACCCCGGCGCCGGAGGCAGGGGGCACATCGTGGGCGGCAAGATCCACTCGCCCGCGTTCGACCCGGACCTGTGGTTCAGGGCCAATTCGACTCCCACCTTCCCGGGCGGCCTCGACACCTTTACGGAATGGGCCCTGGGCGGCAACCCGCCGACGCCGTATGAGGGCGCCGTCGATGGCGATGACAACTGGATGAAGTCCATACGCGACGGCGATGGGTTCGTCAGCTGGTCCCAGTTCCAGTTCGACTTCAGCGGCGCCGCCCCTCCGCTGACGAACGTACTTCGCCACGTGACCCGTTCCGATGGCGCGGACTTGTCCCTCGCCGAGGCCGTCGCGGCGGTGCAGACCGACTTCGACGGGGACGGATACCGCGCCGGTGAGGATTGCGACGACAACAACCCGGTGATCAACCCCGGAGCCGCCGAGATCTGTGGGAACGGCATCGACGAGAACTGCGACGGCGTCGATGGGTCATGCCCTGGCATTGGCTTCAACTACTGCCCCGCCGTGGTGAACTCGAGCGGCGTCGGCGCCGTGATGAGCGCTGCCGGCTCGATCCTCGTGGCTGCGAACGACGTGGTCATCACGGCGAGCGACCTTCCGATCAACACATTCGGGTTCTTTCTCATCAGCGAGACCCAGGCGCTTGTCCCGAACCCTGGTGGCAGTTCTGGCAACCTGTGCCTCGGAGGCTCCATCGGCCGGTACGCGGGTCAGGGTCAGGTCCTGAATAGCGGCCCCGTCGGTAGGTTCAGCCTTGCGATCGACCTGGCGAACATTCCGCCCTCGACCGGCTCGGGGTCGGTCACCCCGGGCGATACCTGGAACTTCCAGGCCTGGTTCCGCGACACCAGTGGCGGATTGGCCACGTCGAACTTCACGGACGGTCTCAGGATCGACTTCTTCTGATCGGTGGATGAGAAGCGGCGGAGCGCGCCACGAACGGCGCCGCTCCGCCGCTGTGAGGTCGTGATGTACGAAACGTCGCCGGCTCAACAGGTTGCCCCTGCCGAAAACGCCATATGCCCCGTGACGCGGCTTCCCGAAGGCTGAAATCGAGCGAGGCGGAGGTTGAGCAGTCTGATCAAGAGACACCTTGCCCACTGAACGGCAGACTCTTGGTGCCACGCGGCGCGCGAGTAGTGGTCGTGCAGCCCGCCACGAAAGGGGGCGCGCGACAACCTCACCGGCGCCTTCAATCGCACGTCGCGTCGGTGCGTTTCCATCCAGTGATTGGTGCGGTCGATCGTTGTTGTAGTACTCGACGTACTCCCTGACCGTCCGCAGCGGGCGCTTCTCCCCCACCGGAATGATGCGCACCGTGGATGCCCGGCGGATGCTCCCGATGAGGCGGTCCACGTGTGCATTCTGCCAAGGAGACTTCGGCGCAGACCAGCTCGTCGATGCCCAGGGCCTCCAGCTTCCAGCGGAACGCCCAGACGTAAGCGCCGTCACGATCACGCTGGAGGGACCGTGGGACCCACCGATCGCCCGGAAGCGCCTCGACCATCTGTTGGGCGACCCACTCGTCCGTGGGATGCCTGGTGACGTTGACGTGCCGGATGTGGCGTCTGTCGAGCGACACCACGACAAAGCAGAACTGCCGCGGGAACGTGACCGTCGGCACAACTCAGAAGTCGCAAGCTGCGGTCGCTGCCATGTGGTTCTGAAGGAACGTCTTCCACCACTGATCTGGCTCGGTCCGTCGCATGCGCACCAAGTACTTTGCGACGGTCGAGATTGCGACCGTGTGCCCGAGCAAGGCCAGCTCGTCCTTGATCCGTGGCGCTCCCCGCGTGACGTTCTCTGCGCACATCCGCTTGATGAGCATGATGACCGCCATCGCTATCGGCGGGCGGCCTGGCTTCGTCCGGGACTTCCTGCGCCAGTCATGACGGAAGCCACTCCGAGACCACTTGATGACCGTTGCCCTTTGAACAATGACAACGGCGTCGCGCTAGTCCTTCAGCATCCGCATGACCGTGATCCAGAAGATGCGCTCGTTGATGTTTGGGCGCCCCACGCTTCTTTTGTGGACGGCTAGCTGATGGCGCAGCGCGACGTTCTCCAGCACGAACGGCGTACGGCCTCTCGTCGCCAGGCGAAGCAACGCGACCAGCTCCGTGAGGACGGGCATCCGCGCATCCGCTATGGCAGCCTCGACGCGTCAGCCCGCCCGTGCTGCGCGTCGAGGGAACCCCTGAACGGGCCATGAGAGGCACAGGCGGGCGGGCCCTCTTCCCTCACGGCGTGAACCTGATCAGCAGCGCTCCGGTGAAGTTGCTGCTCGCTGCTCCGCCGGGCGTGAGGTCGCGGTGCCAGGCCTGGAAGAACCACGTCTCGCCGACCACGGCCGGAACCTGTCCGGTGCTCGTTTCGAGAGCCGTGGGGTCCAGCGGAATCGAGAAGGAGCCGGAGGCGCCGCTGGACTGGATCTGCGACGGCGCGTCGTAGCGTCCGATCGAGCCCGCGAGGCAGATGGATCCGAGGGATCCGGCGACCGCCGTCGGTTCGGTCAGCGTCAGCGAACCCGCGAAGATGCCGAACTGGTCCTGCGGCAGGCGAATGGCC
Organism: uncultured bacterium; assembly: GCA_913058555.1. GTDB lineage: Bacteria > Planctomycetota > UBA1135 > UBA1135 > Saltatorellus. The sequence goes on along the minus strand of CAJXRJ010000009.1, from coordinate 7,527 downwards.
TGTAGATAAAGGTCGCTGGACGTCGCGCTCGGGTTGCCGTACGCCGCCAGCTGCCCGCGCAGTCCAGCGGAGTTGATTTCCCCGAATTCGCAGATGAGCGGCGCCACTCCGGCGCTGTCGAACACCGTGTTCTTGTGCACCCCAATGCCTGTCTGCGCGAACGAAAGGCCGTCGAGATCGCCGTCGCCGTCAAGATCTTCGAAGCTAGTGTCCGCCCAACTCCCGATTGCCTCGCCGACCGGCTGTCCGGGCTCGAAGGCCCCACCCGGGAGCCCGAGAAGAACGATGTCCTGGTTCGCTTGACCGGTTGGCCGGTTGATCACAACGTCTACGACGCCATCGTGGTTGATGTCGAGAATCTCCGCCCCGCCAGCGTGGAGACCCAGGAACAGCCCCGTGCCTTGGAAGGACCCCAGCGTTCCGTTGGCAAGATTCTCCGCCCACATGAGCTGACCGTCCCCAAAACGGTCTACAAGGACGTCGAGATCTCCGTCGAGGTCGAAGTCACCGATCCCTGCCCACGCCCGGCTCTGGAGGCTCGACTCAAGTAGCGTGTCCGTGCCAAAAGAGCCATCGCCGAGTCCGAGGCGCAGATTGACGTCGCTGCCCGCAAAAGTAACGAGGTCGTCAAAGCCGTCTCCGTCTGCGTCGAGCACGGCCACCAAACGGATGCCGTCCGTCGAGCGAATGATCAGCGTGCGCGAAAAAGACGTGCCGTTTCCTGAGTTGCGCAAGGAATACAGCTCGACGATGCCGCCGCCTTGGTGCTGAATCAGGTCTGTGTCACCGTCCGAGTCGAAGTTCGTCGGAATGATCTCCTGGAGAGTGAGTTGATTGAGCGACGAGATAGTGACCGGAGGCGCAAAGTCCAAGGCGCCCTGTCGGAGCCGGACAGCAAGTCCGCCATTGGGTTCACTCCTGACGATCAGATCGTCCGCACCGTCCCCGTTCATGTCTTCCATGCGGAGCAGGGTACGCGTCGTCCCAGGACCTTCGATGAGCTCTGGCCTGGCGAAGCGCAGAGCACCATCGTTGCGGAGCCATTGAAGTCCGACGAATTCCCCGAGAAAGAGGATGTCGGCGTCAGTGTCGCCGTCCAGGTCCGCGGTGATCAAGCCCTGGACACGCCCCATCTCCAGAGTAAATTCCTGCAGCGGGCCGAAAAACTCCGCGCCGGACCCACTGCTTCGTTCCGCGTAGGACAAGCGGGCCCCCGAGTCGCCCAAGAGCTCGGGGATTCCGTCCCCGGTAAGGTCACCGAAGCCCAAGGCCGAGGGGGTGGATTCGAGGGGGCGCGCGGCGGCGAACGCCAAACCGCCGACGGATTCGACCACGTAGACTCTAGGATTCAACGTCCCCTGCTCGAACAGGAACAGATCATCCATGCCATCGCCCGTCAGATCACGCGGACGAAAACGGATTTCCCGTGGCTCGAACGGAAGTGCGACTGCCATAGCTGGACCCAGATTGAGCCCACCGAAGGATTCCGCGACGAAGACCTGCTGCGACCCTGGCTCGTCGATGCCGTAGACGTCGAGGTCACCATCCCCATCGAGATCGGCAAGGTCCACAAGGGGCAGGGTGTCGAGCGTGGTGGAGAAGGGCAGCGTCGGAGCTCCGAAGCCACCGGCCCCGAGGTTCTCCGCGACCTGCCATTGCCCCCCCGGCAGCGAGCGAAACAGCAGATCCGGAAGGCCATCCCCGACCAGGTTCTCGGCCCGAAAGCGCGAGGTGCGCCCCGTTTGAACGGTGAGAGGAACGGGTTCGAAGGCGGCTCCGCTCGCTCTCCAAACAATGAGCCCCGTCCCAAGGGTCCCGCCAGTGAAACTCGGTTCCACCGAGAGAATGAGGTCCTCCAACCCGTCACCGTTAGTGTCCGCGCTCTCCCACCACGTGACGCTCAGGCCCGTGGAAAGCAAGGCCACGGGAATGGGCTCGAACTCAAAGTTGCCCCGGTTGCGCAGTAGAGTGACCTTCGTCTCGGAGCTCATTGTCGACTGGACGTAGATGTCTGGCCTCCCATCTGCATTCTGGTCGGCGACCAAGAGAGCCCTCGTGAGGCTTCCCACACGCGGCGTTGGCCGGGGCCGGTCGAAGTTGCCACCGCCGAGGCCGCGGAGCACGTGCGTGGCCGAGCCTGAGTTTACGGCGACTACGTCATTGATCCCGTCACCATCAAAGTCGCCCACCGCGACGGCCGAAGGTGATGTGACGCCCTCCCAGAGCTGCTCAGTGCGGGGGAAGATGTCCTGGGCTGCGCTGAGGGGCGATAGCAGAAGGCAGCTAGTAAGGAGGAGGAGTCGTCGTTGCATGGGAGGATGCTGAGGGTCGAGCTGGGAGAAGACAAGGGTCTAGTATGGTGACGGCGAGGCCCGATATCGTTGCATGATTCTGCGAACCAGCTCACCTACGCCCGATACGAGACCTGGGCTCCGGAATCAGGGGTTCGCACCGGCGGCAGCGAGTGCGTCTGGGTATCGGCGGGGTCATAGGGCCAGAAGGTCCGCGGGCTGACACTCCAAGACGCAGTTCAAGGCCTTGAGCGTGCTGGAACCGGACGGCGCGAGCCCGTTGGCTCTAGAGCACCGAGGGCGTACAGTCCCATCGCTAAGCCGACGCCCTGTAGTGCCTCATGAGACCGCCAGGCGCTCATTCCCGGTGATCAAGCGGAGCGACGATGAGCCGAGCTTAGGCGAGCGATCGACCACGCGATTGCCGATTCCTTGGTGCGGCCGCTCGTGGTTGTGGTGCGCCCCGTACTCCCGTAGCGCGCGGATCTCGCGCATGACCCCGGGCTGACCGGCCGCACGACTCTTGAAGGTCCACTTCGCGGCGATCGGCTGCCGATGCCAACGCATGATCGTGTCCGGGGTCACGGTCGTTGCCACACGCCCCAGAAGCCGCCGACCGAGCTGCTTCCCCTTCTCAGCCAGCCGCCGGCGCTGATCGTTCGTGAGTCGAAGCCGCCGATCGCCGAGCTACTCTTTGAGAACTCGGTTCTCCACGATGAGGTACTCCATCGCGCGCTGCTGCTCGCGGCTGACCCAGCCGACGACGGTCAAGAGCAGGGCACGGAGAGGGAGGCAGTCCTTGAGCATGCCCCCAGGACATCGGGCCTCACGGTACCGTCAGGGCGTAGGCACACCGAAGGGACAGTACGCGGTTGAGGATTGGGGTCGTCCCCCGAATCAGCGTAGCGTGATCGCCAGGCCGTCGGTCAGGTTGGAGGTGGCTCCGGAGTTGTTGTCGCGGTACCAGGCCTGGAAGTACCAGGTTTCGCCGGGCTGGGCCGAGACGTTCAGCGACAAGGGGATCGATTGCATATCGATTCGGTGAGCCATGACCCCTTCGTCGGTCGCGTTCTGGACAGAGTTGAGGAACCGCCCCAGGGGCGAGCCCAGGCACAGGTTGCCTTCCCCACCGGCCAGCAGAGGATCGAAGCCCAGATGTCGGCCACGGAAGAACAGGCCAAACGCCTGCGCTGGCAGACCGTTCGCGAGGAGTGTGATGTCGCCGTCCGCCACCCGATCGCTCCCTTCGGCGGCCATCCGGGCGGAGCCGCCCGTCGAGTTGACCGGCGCTGGCCCGCAGAAGGCGGCGCCGATCCGCTCTGGAAAAAGGCTGCCGGCTACGAGGTTCTCGATCCATCGGACCTCATCATCCGAGCGACTTCCGAACAAGACGTCGTCATCGCCGTCACCGTCGACGTCGTCCAGAACCAAGAACTCGGGCTGCTCGGCGTTGTCAGTGAGGGATTGCGTGGCGGCGAACACGCCTCCGCCAAGATTCCGAGACCAGCGAATCGGGAACGAGGCCCCCCCGGGCAAGAAGGCCTTGACGACGATATCGAGCGATCCGTCGCCGTCGACGTCACCGATTCCGAAGTCCTTCAAATCCCAGGCGGGCAACTCTGCTACGCGTTCCGCGGCCATGAAGGAACCGCCTCTGAGCCCGCGCACAAAGAAGGTGCTCCTCCAGCCACCGGCGACGACGTCCATGACGCCATCCGCATCCATATCACGCGCCGTGATCTCTTTGGGTTCCTGGAACAACTCATTGGCACCCGCGAGTACCTGCGGTGGTCCGAACGCTCCGCCGCCAAGGTTCTCGGACCACTTCGCCTGCGACGGTGAGATCTGGATGAAGAGAACGTCCTTGTCGCCGTCTCCGTCCATGTCCTCAACATCGACCCCGAGGCTCGGTCCCGTACCCGGAAGCTGCAGCGCCGCTCCGAACACCATTCCACCCTGATTGGGAAACCACATGACGCCGACGTTGCCAGCGCTAACGACAATGTCGGCGAGCCCGTCACCATTCAGATCTCCGGCCGCAACATCCCGGTTCTGCTGGCCTGTATCGAGGTTGATTCTCGTGCCAAACCGGCCGCCACCAAGGTTCTCGCGCACCTCTGTCGGCCTCCCGGAGGTCACGAGATCCGGATCTCCATCGCCATCGAGATCCTCCGCAACGACGTCGTAGGTCTGGACCCCTGCGATGGGAATGTGCCCGGCAAGGCCAAAGCGGCCACCGCCCATTCCCGGATACCAGGCAAGGGACCCAGGATTGGGCACGCCCACAAGCCCCCCCGGCCGATAGGACGCCACGAGGAGATCTCGCACACCGTCTCCATCGAAATCCACGAACACGGAGTCCTTCGGCGCGATAGCGCCACTGGATGAGATGGTCCTGAAGGGCGCCCAATTGCCTGCACCGTCATTCATCAGGCGCCCGACAGGCGTCGATTCGAATCGGCTTGTGCAAACGACGTCGTCGACTCCGTCAGCGTCCAGATCAACGGCCAGCAGCCTGTTGGCGCTTGCCGCATACGAAGTCGAGACCCAAAGAGGTCCAAATACGCCGCCCCCGTGATTCTCCAGTGCGAGCACTGCCCCCTGACCCGTGGCGACCGACTCTCTGCCAACGAGCAGCTCATGCAGGCCATCGCCGTCGGTGTCGTAGAGCATGGCGTCCTTTGCATGATTCTCCCTCACGATCTGAGTCCGTGGGGCAAAGGACGCTCCCAGGTTGCGATGCAGGCTCAGCTGGCGCTCGCCTGAATAGTCGGCGACGACCATCAAGTCGATGGCACCATCCCCGTCCACATCACCCGCGCGCACAGAGGTGAGATCTTCGTAGAGCGCCTGGTTCCCGGGGAATCGGACCCATGAGACGCCTCCGGATAGGCTCTCGAAGGCAGCGAGGCGCGTTGTCGAGTACACGTAGACGTCCGTGTCTCCATCACCATCGAGATCCTCCACTTCGACCGATCCGGCTCCGGCGAGCTGGCCGATGACTTGCGGAATAGCTGAGAACGTCACCGGCAGCATGTTCTCGAGCCAATCGACCCGACCCGTTGCCGAGTTGACGATCACAAGGTCGCTGTCCTGGTCGCCGTCTAGGTCCGCGCATGCAAACCCGTCCGTCAGCTGAGGCACCGTCACAAGTACATGCGCGGCCGAGAAACGCCCGTTGGAGACTTGTTCGTACCATTGAATCGCAGCGTTGCCCGTGGAGAGGAGAACCGGGTCCTTGTCCCCGTCACCGTCGACATCCAGCACTCCCAGACCGCTGACGCCGCCGACTCCTGAATCCAACAACAGCGGAGCAGCAAAATCCCCGCCTCCAAGGCCCCGGTAAAACACCAGCTCGCCATTCTTGGCTGACGCCGTCAGTAGATCGAGGTGCCCGTCCCTGTCCAGATCCAGCGCGATAGAGTCAACGGCGACACTCGAGCGGACTTCGGTAAGCGTTCGAATCTCTCCGAACTGGGCTGCGGCGACGGAGCAAGTCAGAGAGGTGGTGACGAGCTGAAGGACGGCGAGATTAGGCCTTGAAGTCATTCTGTTGCGAGCATGGATCTGGGCGACGATTGGGTCGTAGTTGATGCCAGATTAGCCTCCAAGGGAATTGTCCGACGGACGTGACGTCACCGAGTTGTCAAAAATGATCCCGGGCTGTTGTACGTCCACTTGGCCGCGATGCGTTGCCGATGCCAACGCATCACCGTGTCCGGGGTCACGATTGAAACCACACGCCCCAGAAAGGGCCGACCGAGCTGCTTCCCCTTCTCGGCCAACCTCCTACGCTGATCATTCGAAAGTCGAAGCCGCCGGCCGCCAAGCTGCTCATTGAGAAAGCGGTTCTCCTCCATCAGGTATTCGAGCGTGCGCTGCTGCCTCGGCTGGCCCTGCCCCCGACGGTCAGGAGCGGGGCGCGCAGCGGGAGGCCGTCGGTGAGCATGCCCGCAGGAGACCGGCCTTCACGGTCCCGTCAGGGCGCGGGCGCACCGATCGGACACTACGGCGGCGCAGACGGGTTCACGGTAGGCGCAGGGCCTCTCCGACTGTTCTCTCGACCACGTCAGGCGCAGAAGGCCCGAGTCGTCGGCTAGAAGACCTGAACCGCGGCCGCCGAGGTCAGATTGGACGTGGGGCCGGGGTTGTTGTCTCGGTGCCACGCCTGGAAGTACAGGCGCTCCCCCCAGGTCCCGCTCGTCAGCGGAGCAGGAAGCGTTGTGAGATCCAGGTCAAGCTGAGCCTCTCCGTTCTGGTCGGCGACCTTCAGCTGACCGGGTCCGATGAAGCGCACCACGGTCGCACCCAGGCAGAGAGAGCCCTGGCTACTGGCGATCGGGAGCGGGCTGGTCGCGGTGCGGGAACCGAGGAACATCGTCGTCGCGCCATGGGGAAGTCGATCGGCGTGCAGCTCAAGAGCTCCGAGCGCCGGTCGGTTGCTTCCTCGCAGGAGCAGCCGGCTCCAAGCACCAGTGCTATTCAGGATCCCAGGCGCGCAAACCGTCTCGCCCAGGGTCTCATTGGCGCGAACCAGGAAGCCTCTAGACTCGCCCGACCCGGCCTCTGAGGAGCCGACGAGGACAAAGCCGTCAGGTGTGACTGCGGTCGCCGCTGCACGGCCTCCCGGGTGGAGGGACTCCAATCGGGTTAGACCGTTCACGTCCCATCGGAAGGCGTCCAGGTAGTTGCTCGCCCACGAGTCTCCAACGACGACGCCGCCATCCGCGCTCACGGCCTGGGGCCTTGCGGGGAAGTTCGCCGCGCTGTTCGACAGAGTCGCCCCGACGCTGGGCGTCCATCGCCAGGCGAGCCTTGGGCTCGTCCCACTCTGGTCGGCCAAACCGACGGCCGTTGAACCATCCGCGCTGATCAGCAGGGGACCCGTCGGACTGGACGGAAAGCCCAGGTCCACAGGCACCGTGGGAGAGCCCAGCACGTGAAAGAACACCTCGGAGTCATAGCCCGGCGTCTCGGTCCACCCGACGACGGTCAGACCATCCGCGCTGACACCTCGCGCCGCGGAGTCATGGAAGCCGAGGTCGTGGATGGGCTGAGCGCCCGTGGGCTGGGTCCAGACAAAGGCGCGCCTGAAGATCGTCGAAGTCGAGGGGTAGTAGTTTCCCACGATGGTGGATCCGTCATGGCTGAGGGCCCACGCGATGCCGTTGCCCGCGTCGGGGAGGAAGAGCCGTCGGGTGAAGTTCGGCTGGGTGACGCTCCAGCGGAACGTCTG
>CAJXRJ010000008.1 GCA_913058555.1 uncultured bacterium | reverse complement strand
CCCTACCCGTCCCCCCGAGTCAGGCTTCGCCAGCGAGCAGGATCGCGTGGGCTTCTTGAGCGCCTTGGGACTCGAGAAGTTTCGCTCGCACGCGGTCCTTCGTGAGGACGCGCGCGATGTCCGCAAGGGTTCGAATGTGAAGGAGCTTTTGCCCCTTGGGGATGACGAGGAGCACCACCACGCGGGCGCTTTGGCCATCGATGGAGTCAAACTCCAAGCCCCCATCACGGCGAATCACGCCCATGCATCCCACGACCTCAGACACGTCGTCCACGGCCGCATGGGGAATGGCCACGCCGTGTTCCATGCCGGTGGACATGGACTTTTCCCGATCGAGGACCGCTTCAAGAACCGTGTCCTCAATTTCAGGGTCCAGGCGCCCGGACTCCACGAGGTGGTGCACGAGTGCTTGGATCGCTTGCCATTTGTCGGCAGCGTCAAAGTCGAGGACGACGTCGGTGGGGCTTAGAAGCTGGCTTGGCTTCATGGGGCGGGAGGATAGCCGGGCGCAGAGGCTGACGGCGCATCGAAATGGGATGACCTGAAACGAGTCCATATCCCGAAGACAATCGCCGCAAGCCCAAGGAGGCCCAGCTGGAGCGCCGGACTTGGAAAGGTCTGCGCCGGGGTGTTGGCGAAAGGCACGACCACCGCAAGCCCGTCGGGGGCGACCCCGAACGCGACAACGAGCGCAGCTGCCAGGCCGAGGGACGCCCGCTGGGATCTCGGCTCCAGCGGGCGAGGGGGCGGCTCGTCCCCCTGGCTTCCCGTGGAGGGGCTCCCGGCTCCACTTGCCCCAGGGCGCAGGAACAGGCCGTGGAGAAGGGGCAGAGCCACAAGGAGCGCCAAAAGGGTGCCGAAGGCCAGCGCCGTAATCCCCGCCGCCTCGCCGTCCGCGACGAGCAGCGAACCCAGCCCTTGGCTCCGGGCGAGGAACCCAAGGGTACACGGAAACGCAAGCAGTGACAGGGTGAGGATGCCGGAGAAGATCATCGTGGAAGGGAAGATCCGGCCCATGCCCCTGGGCCCGATGCCCGAATGACGCCCGCGTTCGTGCGTCAGGCGTGCCGATGCCAAAGCTAGGCCTGCGATGGCGGGCAGCGCCGCGATGAGGCCAAACCCAAAGGCCGCCTCCGAGGACTCGGACGCGGCCGACGCCCCCACCAGCATCAATCCAGACACGCCCTGGACGAGGGACGCCAGGCGCTTGTCGTTCGGCGGCTCTTGCGCCCCCTCAGATGATCCCTTCGGACCGGACCGAAACCACCCTGCGAAGCCCCCCGCGAGCAGGGCGAATCCAGCGGCCGCGATACCCCAGGCCCCCAGAGCCTCCGCGCCGTTGAATTGTTTGTACAGGCCCCCCAGAAGGAGGGCACCAACGCAAATAGACGGAAGCCCACTGCCCGTGGGACGGAACTCCGACCCAGAATCACCGCTCAGCTTCGAGGCAATGGCCTGCCGCTGCCCGAGGAAGCCGTGGGTGAAACCGCCCACGATGCCGGGAAGTAGGACCGGCAAGGCCAGCCCACAGAAGATGAGGCTGGAAGGTGCGTCCCCGCGAAAGGGCGTTCCGACCCAGTCGTGCACGTCCGCGCCCTCCGCGGCCGCGCGTAGTCTCCATCCCTGGAAGAGCAGGGCCCCGGATCCAAGGGCCGCGAGAATCGAAAGCGGACCAGTTCCTCCGCTGCGAAGCCAGCTACGGATCCCGCCCGGCCGCAGGAGGAGCCCCATGAGCTGCGCACCGACGACCACGCATAAGAATGCAGAGAGAGACGAAGCAAACAGCCCCGCCACCGTCAGGCCAGCCAGCACGCAGACCCCACCGAGGCTTGACGGGACAGGTCTGCGGCGGCCTTCGAAAAGGACGATCCCATAGAGAATCGCCGCGCCCAAAAGGCCGGTGGCCACGGAGACAAGGGGGCCAGCGCCCGCAAGCGTTGCCGGGAAGAACCCCGGGCCGCCCGAGGCCGCGCCGGAGAGGAGGCGGACCAGTGCCACGAGCGCCCCGGCCAGCCAGATCAGCCCAGGCCATCGCCCCGCGCGCAGTCCAGGAACCAGCAAGAGCAGGACGCCGCCGGCGGCTAGCAGGACGCCTGGGGGGGTGCCCCAGAGTGAGAGAAGAGCCATCTGAGTGGAGTCTTGGGGCCAGGGAACGGGGAGGCGCGGAGACTCTACCGCCGGATCCTGCGATCGGGGCAATCCCCGGCGCCTTCCCCCGCCCCTTGGTTCAACGGAGCTGGCCCCGTCCATTGTTGCTGGGCCCTCTCCATCCACCAGCGCCCGCAAGGGGTTAGTGCCGACGCGCATTGGAACGGACCCTCCGGAGACGCAGCGAGTCCCTAACGCCCGTGTCCCTCCGCCTTTATCGAGGTACCTGGCCCCAAGCGCAACAATGGACGGGGCCAGTTCCCTTGGGTGAACCAGGGCGGAGGCCCTCCCTTTTCGCCTCGCCATTGCGGCACTCCCTCCCGCCCGGACGTCAACCGCCGCGTGGCCGCCGGGGGCCGTCTCCGCGGCTCCCGCGGGGTTCCCCATCATGAAGGTCGCATCTGCCACCATCAATCGGGAAGATGCCTCGCCCTAGAGCGTCTGCCATAGGGTCAGCGCAGATCTAACGAGCCACAACGAGAACCCTTCGACCAGCAAGACTGCCCCCAGAGCCTCCGGCGCAAGCCGGTCTCCAGGGGCATTGCCACTGATCGAAAGTCCTCTGGCGACTCGTCAGGGCCCCCCGGGGCTCTTCTGACCTATCGCTGACGTTCCTGACGAACACGACCTGCCATGCTCCCACCCATGGTCCCCGCCCGGCCTCAGCAGCCGCAAGAGCTGAGCCGCGCGGTCCACTGAGAGCCCTTGGCCCAGGCCGTTCCAAGCCCCCATCCCCCACCGATTCCGAACGCCGTGATGACGCACGCATCCAAGCCCGATACCGCCAGGCCCATCCAGGCCGGCGAGGGCTGCGCCAAAGCCCCCGTCGAAGTGACCCGCGTGGCCCTCCTGGACCGGGTCTCCCGCGTGGCCCTCCTGGACCGGGTCTCCCGCTTGACCCTCCCTGGCCAGGCCCTTTTCGGGCGCGCTCTGAAGGCCGGTCTGAGGGCTGCCGCCCTCGGAGTGGCGAGCTTCGGGCTCCTCGGGACTGGGCTAGCGAGCGCCGCCGCTCTTCCCGCGGCCCCGCTACTTCAAGAGGAGGGCACTGCTCCGCCCCCCATCCAGGCGGTAGGGAACACCTTCGTCCTGAACTTCGCCCAGGGCCCGGACGAGGAGAGCATGTCGCTCTACAAGTTCGCCCAGGCTTGCCAGCAGGTCACCGGCCTCAAGTTCACCTGGGGGGAGGACACCGAAAGCCTGCTCAAGCAGCGTCAAGTGCGCCTCATCGGAACGATGGAGGTGCCCAAGGAGCGCTTCTACAAGTTCTTCCAGGTGATGATGATCATCTCCGAGTTCGTCTGCACCGAGATCGGCGAGTCCGACATCATGGTGATCAAGATCGACTCGCTGCAGGGAGCCGGCCGCTCGAACCTTCGGGCCACCGCGATCTACGTCACCCCTGACAAGCTCGCGGATTACGCAGACCAGCCGGCGACGCTCATCACCACCGTGGTGACGCTCCCGAACACCGACGTGCGCCAGGTCTCGAACTCCATGAGGACGATGATCACCGACGCCAACACGCAGCAAATGCTGCCGGCGGGCACCTCGAACTCGATGGTGCTGGTGGGCTTCGGAAGCAACGTCGTCGCCATGGCGAACATGCTCAACATCATCGACGAAGCGTCGAAGGTGACCATCCCCGAGCCGGTCTTCGACAAGGTCACCCTGGAGTACGCATCGGCGGATGAAGTCCAGCCGATCATTGAGGAGCTCCTGGAGGCCGCCAACCAAACCCGCACGCAGCAGGCCCAAGGCGCCCAGGGGCAGCTACCCGGCCGCAACAACGCCGGCGAAGCGAAGATCACCGTCGACGCGCGAACCAACTCGCTCCTGATCACGGCGCTTCCCGACGACATGCCCCGCATCAAGGAGCTCATCGCGCAGCTCGACGTGGACATCGTTGAGCGCGAGCGTAGTTACCACATCTACTCCCTTGAGAACGTCGGCGCAGAGGACCTCGCCGACACCCTCAACGAGTTCCTCGAGGACGCCGTTCAGCTGGACAACCGTCCGGGTGGAACCGGCGCCGCTGGCCGGAACGGGCAGACCCCGCGGACGAACAACAACGCCCGCGAGTTCGTCGTCGTCGCCGACCCAGAAACCAACTCACTCCTGATCGCGGCCAACCGCACGCAGTTCCAAGAGCTGCAAGTTCTGATCGAGCAGCTCGACCGCCGTCAGGATCAGGTGCTCATCGAGACTGCGCTGATCGAACTCTCCGGCAGCGACTTCCTCGACATCGGTGTCGAGCTCGGGTTCGCCGACATCCCGGGAGGTGACTCCACCGGCGGCGTCGGTGTCACGAGCTTTGGACTGTCGTCCCTCGTGGACTCCGACGGCGACGGCATCGTTGACCTTCGGACCCCGAACATCGCCCAGGGCGTCACCGCTGGCATCCTGGACGGCGACAACTTCTCCATCCCGGCGCTCCTGGCGCTCTTGGAAACGAAGCAGAACTCGAACGTGCTGAACGTGCCGAGCGTGCTCGTCAACAACAACTCCGTCGCGCGGGTCTCGACCCTCGACGAGCAGCCGACCACCACCGTCACCCAGAGCGGCGGCGTCGGCGGCGCGGGCACGCAGGAGAACTTCGCAGACTACGTCGAGGCCGGCATCACGATGCAGATCTCGCCGTCGATCAGCGCTTCGCGCTACCTGCGCCTCGGTGTGTACCTCGAAGTGTCCACCTTCCTCGGAACCGTGCAGGGCGCCATTCCTCCGCCACGGATCACCCGTACCATCGAGACCCAGATCAACGTGCCGGACGGCGCGACGATGGTCATCGGCGGCATCGTGGTCGACAACGAAAGCGACACCACGAACCAGGTCCCGTGGCTCGGCGACATCCCGCTCCTCGGCCGTCTCTTCAGGCGTGACACCACGAGCCGCCAGCGCACCGTGCTGTACTTCTTCGTGACGCCCCACATCCTCCACGACAAGGACTTCGCGGACCTCGCGGAGATCTCGTTCAAGAAGAAGCTCGACGCGGGCAAGTTCATTGGTCTCGACCGAATCCGCACCATCGACCCCGGCTTTGGTCTCGACTCGGAAACCGGTTCCCCGATCACCCTCGAGGAATTTGACCTGCCCCTTTACTCCGAGGCCGTACGCGGCGAGATGTCAGGCGAAGACCTGAACCTCTCCCCCGCCGAGGCTGCCAAGAAGTTGAAGTCCGAAACCGCCGGTAACGGCCAGTAATCCACGGGCTCCCAGGGCCACCCATCCACCATGGTTAGCATCGGAGACATGTTGCTCGACGCGGGACTCACCCGCGATCGACTTGAGGAATGCAGAGGGATCGCCGCCGCCAACGGCGAGTCCCTCGACCGAGTCATTCTCACGAAGGACTACATGGAGGAGAACGTTCTCCTCCAGATCTACGCGAAGCTTCTCGGCTACGAATTCCGCAAGAGCCTCGATGGCACGAAGGTGCCCGCCAACTTCGTGGACAACGTTCCCGTGCACTTCGCGCGGAACTACAACCTGGTGGCCCTCGAAGCAACCGAGGACGGACTCAAGGTCGCGACCTGCTCGCCGCTCGACCCGCACCCCATGGACGACCTGAGCTCTTTGCTCGGCGTCGAAGTGGACGCGGTCCTGGCGCCGAAGCCAGAGATCACGACCCTCATCGCCCGTGCCTACCGCCACAAGGCGGATGGCATGGACGCGGCGCTGGACGCCGTCGCCGAGGATGGGGACATCGGTTCCCTCGCCGCCGAGATCGACGACTCCGAGGACGTACTCGACGTCTCGAACAAGGCGCCGATCATCAAGCTCGTCAACACGATCTTGTTCCAGGCCCTCAAGCTGCGCGCGTCCGATGTGCACTTCCAGCCGTACATCGACCGCATGCAGGTCCGATTCCGGATCGACGGCATCCTCTATGACATGGACGCGATCCCGAAGCGCGTTCAGGACGCGATCATCAGTCGTGTCAAGGTCATGGGCAAGATGGACATCGCCGAGCGCCGCCTGCCCCAGGACGGCCGGGCGTCGATTCGCTTGGGCGACGGCGAGGTCGACGTGCGTATCAGCTCCGTGCCCACCAGCACGGGCGAGCGCATCGTCATGCGACTCCTCGACAAGACGGCCAAGCTCTACCGCCTCGAGGAGATTGGGCTCAAGCCCCAGGACCTCGAGATGATCCGCGGCTACCTTGATTACAACCACGGCATCGTGCTCGTCACGGGCCCCACTGGATCCGGTAAGACGACGACGCTCTACGCGGCCATGTCGGAGATCGACACGACCAAGAAGAACATCCTCACCATCGAGGATCCGGTCGAGTACGCCGTTGGCGGCGTCAGCCAGGTCCAGGTCAATACGAAGAAGGGACTGACGTTCGCGTCGGGCCTGCGCTCTTTCCTGCGCCAGGACCCGGACGTCATGATGGTCGGCGAGATCCGTGACCTCGAGACCGCTGAGGTCGCCATCCGCGCGGCGCTCACCGGCCACCTCGTGTTCTCCACGGTTCACACGAATGACGCTGCGAGCACGATCACGCGAATGGTCGACCAGGGCGTCGAGGCCTACCTCGTGGCCTCCTCGATCGTCCTGATCATTGCCCAACGCCTCGTCCGGACGATCTGCCCCCACTGCAAGGTCATCGAGCCCATCAACGACGAGTGGCGGGCGAAGCTGAGCAAGGTGAACATGAAGCCCGAGGAGCTAAACGGCGAGATCGCCTACGGGCCGGGCTGCGACGAGTGCTTCCACTCTGGCTACGCCGGTCGTACCGCTATCTACGAGTTCCTCCCCGTCAACGAGAAGATCCGCACCATGGTCATGGATGGCGCGAGCGCCACCGCCATCAAGAAGGCTCAGATCGCCGAGGGCAACCAGACCCTGCGCATCGACGGCCAAGACAAGATTCGCCAGGGGCTCACGACACCTGACGAGGTCCTCCGGGTGACCCAGCTCGACGTCTGATGCCTATCTACGAGTACAAGGCCTTCGCAACCGGCGGCGCCGTCAAGAGCGGCATCGTCGACGCGGATTCAGAGCGCGACGCGCGGAGCAAACTGCGCCGTGAGAACCTGCTCGTCTCGAAGCTCCAGGAGACCCGTGGTGGCCGCAAGGTCAGGCACGCCAAGGGCGTCACGACCGGCAAGAAATCCTCTGGCAAGCTCGCGTCGGCCCTCGCCGCGCGCGCGGCGACCCAGGGCCCCGGCGGCCGAGAGACGGACATCGTCTCGGGCATGACCCGCCAGCTCGCGACCCTCCTCGGGTCCGGTATCGCCTTGAACGAGGCCCTCACGGCCCTCGTGGACCAGGCGGAGCAACGCCGCGTGGAGACCCTCTGCCGCGAGATCCGCGAGGACATCCAGCAGGGACTCAACCTCGCCGACGCCCTCGGCAAGCACCCCGGCTGGTTCACGCCGCTTTACGTCAACATGGTTCGCGCCGGCCAAGCGTCGGGCAACCTGGACACGGTGCTCGCGCGCCTCGCGGACTACCTCCAGAGCCAGCGCAAACTCAAGCGCAAGATCGTCGGCGCCCTCACCTACCCGGTGATGATGATCGTGATCGGCATGATCGTCGTGACGATCCTCATGGCCAAGGTGGTGCCAGAGATCACGAAGATGCTCATGGACCAAAACCAGGAGCTGCCCCCATCGACCCAGGTCCTTGTGACCGCGAGCGAGTTCTTCAAGTCGTGGTGGTGGTTGGTCTTCTTGAGCATGGGCATCATCTCTTTGATCTTTGAGCGCATCTACAAGAAGGGCGGCCCGGGCCGCCTGCGCATCGACAAGCTCATGCTCGGCATGCCCGTCCTCGGCGACCTTCTCAGGCGCGCCTCGGTGGCACGCTTCACCCGCACCCTCTCGACGCTTCTTCAAAGCGGCGTGCCCGTGATCCAGTCCCTGGAGATCACACAGGCCGTCGTGGGCAACCGCGTGGTGGCCGACGCCACGGCCCATATCCGCGAGCGCGTCATCGAAGGAACGGACATCGCCACGCCCCTCAAAAAGACGGGCGCCTTCCCCTCGACCGTCGGCTACATGGTGGCCGTGGGAGAGCAGTCCGGCGAGCTGGAGCAGATGCTCGACCGTATCGCCGTCGCGTACGACGAGGAGATCGAAGTGGCCGCAGAGCGCTTCACAAGCCTCCTGGAGCCGATCATGATCATCCTGCTCGCATCGGTCGTCGGTTACATCGTGTTCGCCATCGTGGTTCCGATTCTCGAAATCGGCCAAGTCACCTAGGAGGCCGGTGAATTCTCGATTCAATCACCGGGTCCCTAGTCCAAAAGAAATAGCCGCGCGCCTGCATGGTGCGCCCCTCTCAGTCGTCCCTTGATTCCCATGAAAGCACCCACCCAATACCGGCGGCGCGCCCGCCAATCTGGCTTCTCCCTCGCGGAGCTCATGGTCGTGATCGTGATCATCGGCCTCCTCGTCACCGTCGTAGCCCCGAACGTGATCAGTAAGCTGGGCACGTCGCAAGTGGGCGTCGCCAAGGCGAGCATCGCGGCCATCGAGGATGCCTGTACGCAGTACTACCTCGACAACAACAACTACCCCGAGACCCTCGAGCAGCTGGTCACCACGGACGCTGCCGGCGCCAAGTACCTGAACCAAGAAACGGTCCCGAAGGACCCGTGGGGCCAAGAGTTCATCCTGGAGCTCGACGGGGATGACCTTCTGATCTGGACCTATGGCGCGGACAAAGCCGAGGGCGGCGAAGGCAAGAACCGCGACTTCAACAACAAGATGATCAGGAACCAGGAGATCTGATTCCGATGAAGACAGCTCGACAATTGGTCCCCGCGCTCCGCCGGGGCGCCGGGACGAATCGGGCTGGCTTCAGCCTGATCGAGCTCATGGTGGTGGGCCTGATCCTCGCCACCATGGCCGTGGTCGCCGGCTCGAGCCTCGATACGTTCCTCCCAAAGCAACGCCTCGGCACCGCCGTTCGCGCCCTCACGGAGGAGCTCCGGACCCTGCGATCCGAAGCCATCAGTCGCAGCCTCGAGTACTACATCGAGTACGACATCGACGAGAACCGCTACCGTCGCCTGACGCCCTTCGCCCTGCAGGGCGGCGTGTTCAACGAAGAAGACACCAGCCTGGAGCGCTACGCCACGCCCTGGACCAACATGCCTACGGGCGTGGAGATCACGGCGATCAGCGTCGCCGGAATCACCTACGCCGATGGCCAGATTTGTTCGCGCTTCAACGGCCGCGGCGCAGCCTCGGGGCACACGGTGTTCCTGGCTCAGCCCAAGTACGAGAACACCTACACCATCGAGATTCTTGCCCTCACGGGCACCTTCAAGTTCCACCGCGGTGTGTACGAGCGCGATGCTCCAGAGGACGGTGACTTCGAATGAAAGTGATCCCGAGAACTTTGGGCGCGCGCCCGGCTGCAGCCCACGGGAGCCACGCAGCCCGCGGCGGCTTCACCCTCGCTGAGGCCGCAGTCACGATCGCCATCGTGGCCCTGATGTTGATCTACGTGCTCCAGGGTCTCCAGGGCGCGAAGATGGCCGCGTTCTACACGAAGCAGCGCAAGACCGCTTACGAGCTAGGCGTCGGGTTGATGGGAGAGATCAAGGCCGGTCTCTACCGCGAAGAGCTCGAGTCGGGCGACACGGGCGACTTCTCCGACAAGGATGAGCCCAGCTTCAGCTGGGAAGTGGCCCTCGGCGAAGACGCCCTTGAAGAGCAAGGCGACGTCGAACGCCCCTATGACAACCTCGCCGAGCGGCGGAGCTGGGAGCAGGATCGTGAGGACGAGTCAGACGAAGAGGAGGACGAGGAAGCGAGAGAGCCCTTCGAGAAGATCAAAGTGCGAGTCGTCTTCCCCCCCTTTGGCGAACGCCCCAACGAGCTCGTGATTGAGGAGTGGGTCGACTGGGTCGAGATCTACGGCGAAGAAGAGGACGAAGACGCGGACGTCACCGCCGACCGATCGGTGGGCGGCGACCGGGGCGATACTGGCGGTGAGGATCAATGATGACCATGACTCGCATCAGACGACTGGCGGGCACGTCCCGCAGCTCCCAGAGAAGCGGCCAGACCGGCTTCAGTCTCGTCGAGGTGATGATCGTCACGATGATCATGGGCATGATGTTCGTCAGCATTACCAAGCTGATGACCATCGCGCGCCAGACCCGCGACACGATCCACAACTACCAAGAGACGCAGCTCGCTGGCCCCGCGGTCCTCGAGATGATCGTGGCGGACCTCCACGGGATCTTCACCATGAACCGCGAGCGCGCGTTCTGGTTGGACATCACCGACCGCACGGTCAACGGTCAGGACGCCGACCGCATCGACTTCGTAACGACGGCCGATAGCCTCGTCACCCTGCCGGACCAACAGGACGACGAAGAGCCCATGATCTCGGACGTCAACGAGGTGGGCTACGTCCTGCGCCCGAGCCGAGAGAATGACGAGTTCCTCGAGATCTACCGGCGGGAGGACTTCGGCATTGACGACGAGCCCATGCGCGGCGGGGAGTACACGTTTCTGTCCGACCGGGTGAAGGGCTTCGCCATCGAGGTCTTCGCCGAAGATGGACCCGACTCAGACCCCGTGGACGAATGGGGCCCCAGCGCCGGGGACCCGGAGCTGGTGGGCCTGCCGGCCTTCATTCGGATCACTCTGACGATCGAAATCAAACCGCGCATCGATCGCGAGTCCCTGAACTTTACGGGCTCGGATCGGCGCACGATCGACTACATCCGGGTGATCCGCTTCCCCGAGCGCCTGCGCTTCGAGGAAGGCGCCATCCCGCGCCTCGCGATCCCGACGGCCCCCGGCGGCGCAGCGTCAGCCACCGGGAACGGCGACGATCCGACCGGCAATGAGAACATCAACGGTCAGCAGGGCCAGGGCTTCGATGACGGCGCCGTCAACGAGGGCATCACCCAAACCGGCCAAAAGGGCAACCGCTAAGCGGCTGCCCGCCAGTCAGTCGAACACCACGCCGATGGCGTTCGTGAAGTTTGAAGTAGGGATCGGATTGCTGTCCCGGAACCAGATCTGGAACCACCACGTGTCTCCGCCGACCACAGCGGGCGCCAGGGGCGAAGGAAGGTCCAGAAGGTCCAAGGCGATGCCCATGCGTCCGCCCGGATCGGCCTGAACGATGTTCTGGGCGAAGCGACCGATGGTCCCGCCGAGGCATAGATTGCCGTCCGATCCGCCCGGGGAAGGCGTGACTGACGCGGACCGGCTGATCAGCGCGAATCCGAAGGTTCCTGCGGGCAGGTAGCCCGCCTCAAGGATGAAGTTCTGTTCGGCTGCGATCACGCTCCCCCTTGCGGAGAGAGCGGCCGCTTCACCGCTGGAATTCGGGACCGCGGGTGCGCAGTACGCGTCCCCTATCGGCGCCCAAAGGCCCGAGCTCGACCACACCCAACCCGCGCTGTCCACCCCGCCGACCTCACGGCCCGGGGCGCCGATCACCGGGAACTGGTTCGCAAAACCCACGCCGGCCCCCGCGAGGTCCCCGTCGGCGCTCCCGGGTATGAGCAGCTCATCCGTGAACGACCAGGCGCCAGCTTCGCGCCGAATCACGTCGACTGCGCCCCTACCGAACTCACGGCCAGGCGCCCCCGCCAGAATGGTGTCGCCCTGAAGGACCAGCGATTCACCCAGTCGGGACTCCGTGGGAACTCCGCCCGGCCCGTGGCTAAGGACCCCTTGCCATGGCGTGTCGACCGTTCGCTGGAAGACCGTCACCGACCCACGCGGTACCACCTCGCCGGGCACTGCTGTTCCAGGCGCCCCGACGGCCAAACTGCCATTGACCCCCGGCCTGGGCGGCTCGAAAGCCAGGGCTGATCCGAATTGGGCTTCCGCCGTGGGCTGGCTCGGGAAAAGCACCTGGGTCTGAATCCATGCGCCCCCAGCGTCTTCCTCGAAGGCGACGACCCCGCCGACGTTGGCCGGCCCTTGGGGGACGTCAAGGCGCGTGGCGCCGATCAAGAGCTGGTCCATGAAGACAGCCACAGACGCCCCGAAGCTCTCACCCGCTAGGGCACCCTGCCGGGTCACGAGCGCATCGAGCACGACGGCGTCACTCGAGAAGTCGAAGGAGTAAACGTAGGCGGCGCCGGCGTCGAAGGCCGCAATATCCGCCCGCGGCGCCCCCACCACGATTCGCCCACCGAGGACGTTCACGGCCACCCCGTAGCAATCGCTGATGCCGCCGCTTGGGGGCGTCAGCTTGTCCACGAAGTAGAACGGCTGGCCAACCCCCGGGCGCCGAAAGACGTAGGCGGCGCCGGCATTGGGCGCGGCGTCATCGTCCCCCTTGGCTCCGACGACCAGGAGGTTGCCGTGCATGGAGAGGGCCGCCCCAAAACGGTCAAACGGGCTGATCCCGGGGGGCACGAGCACCTGGCTCCGGGTGTAAGCCCCTGTCACCGCGTCACGTTCGTAGACCTGAACCGACCCAGCGTCGGGTCCGCGCACCGAGTCCCCCGGCGCCCCCACGATGGCCACACGCTGCCCGACGGCGACGGCCGAGCCCGAGCGGGCCCGATCGGCGGGGGACGGGGTCGGCAGCGGTCCGGTGAAGGGCCGCGCCTGGGGTGCCGCCAGGACAGGCGCGGAGAGAAGGCTACCGAGCAAGGCGCCGCTGGCCATCTGCGCCCAGATGCATCTCGAGTGATTCAATGCGCGGCGCGGGCATGCCGCCGGTCGGTGTTGCTGTTCCATAGGATCGCTAGGCGCGTTATCGGTAGGCAAGAAGCCCGACCGGACGAACGTTGTGCGGATTCCTTTTGGGTCTCCGGCACATGGCGCGCCAAGAGGAAACAGAACGGCCCTATGTGCTTCGACGGCAAAGGGGTGAATTCCAGTTCACGCCTCCGCCGCCGATGGTTCTACCCGTAACGAACTGTCAGGTAAGGGGCTTACCCATCACCGTTCGGCCGCCCATGTAGGGCTGGAGAGCGTCGGGAATGCCCACGGTGCCGTCGGCATTTTGGTGGTTCTCCACAATGGCGATCAGCATTCTCGTGGAGGCCGCCACGGTGTTATTCAGCGTGTGGCAATGGCGAACCTTGCCGTCCTCACCCCGATAGCGCAGGGACAAGCGACGGGACTGGAAGTCATGAAAGCGCGAGGCGCTGTGGGTTTCTCCAAAGCCCTCCCGGGACGGCATCCAGGTTTCGATGTCGAACTTCTGAATCTGCGGCTGGCCCAGGTCGCCCCCGCAGACGTTGACGACTCGGTACGGAAGCTCGAGCGACTGCAGCAGGGCCTCCGAGTTGCCGAGGATGGCCTCATGGTGCGCAAGGGACCGCTCCTCGTCCGCCACATCGATCACGACCTGCTCGACCTTCTGGAACTGGTGGACGCGGTAGAGGCCCTTGGTGTCTTTGCCATAGGTCCCCGCCTCGCGTCGATAGCAGGTCGACTGGGCGACGAACTTCTTGGGAAGGTCTTCGAAATCAAGGATCTCGTCCTGGTGAAGGGCCGTGACCGGCACCTCGGCCGTACCCACCAGGCAAAGGTCGTCGCGGTCGTCGCAGCGGTACGCCTGATCCTCCCCACCGGGGAAGTAGCCCGTGCCGACCATCGTCTCGGAGCGCACGAGCGTCGGCACCGAAAGCGGGGTGAAGCCGCGGGCCACCATGGAGTCGAAGGCGAAGCGCATGATCGCGTGCTCGAGTAGCGACATGTCGCCGATCAGCACGTAGTTCCGGGACCCAGAAATGCGGGCCCCGCGCACGATGTCAATCCATCCGTGGGCCTCGCCTAGCTCCGAGTGGCTGCGGGGCGCGAAGTCGAACTTCGGGAGGTCGCCCCAGCGCTTGATCTCGACGTTGTCTTCGTCCGTGGCGCCTTCGGGGACGGCGTCGGCGGGGATGTTCGGAACGAGGAGAAGGAGGGCCTTGAGCTCCGCGTCGATGTCCTTGGAGCGGGCCTCCATGGATTTGAGCTTGGCCTTGGCATCGGCCTGGGCGGCCGCCAGCGCGGGGCGCTCGGAAGGGTCGGCCTTGGCGATGAGCTTGCCGGCTTGCTTCTGCTCCGCACGGAGGGCGTCCAGGGCGGTCACGAGCTCACGGCGCTCGGTGTCCAAGGCAAGGATCGCAGGGACGTCGCAGGTGATGTGTTTTTTCGCGGCGCCGGCGATGACGGCGTCTGCGTTAGCGACGATGAACTTGAGGTCTAGCACGTGGGGGCTGTGAGACGGTGAGACGTTGGGGAGGGGCGCCGGTGTCGGCTCGAAGGAGAGGGACCCAAATGGGGAGAGACCCGAATGAGTGAGACCCGAATGAGTGAGCCCCGAATGAGTGAGACCCGAATGAGTGAGACCCAGATAGGTAAGACCCTGTGGAAGGGAGCTGATGCGGCATCGGCCGCGTTCACTGCCTAGCCATCCGCAGGGCCGGTTGGAGGTGGAGTGAAGCTTCCGCCCATGGAGCCCGCGGGCCAGCCGGCGATGGGTCGAGAGCTTCGGGGCAGCCTGTCACTTCCAGTCCGACACGACTTTGCCGAAGAGTTTGTTCTTCTTCTCCGTGAGCTGAACCTCCACCTCGTCGTCCTTCTTGACCAACTTGTCGGTGATCGGCTTCCACATCCCGCCCCATCCATGCTTCTCGAGGCCGAGGTTGTCGACCACCGGCTTGAGCTTGATGGTGTTCTGTCCGCGCTTCGCGCCTTTGCGGCGAAGCTGCGCCTGGGGGTAGGGCACGCAGCCGTAGAAGCGGTCGTAGGCCTCGCCTCCAGCTCCGATGATCCGCACGGAATTGCCGTCCACGACCACCTCGGAAGCGCCGGCCTCGTAGGTGAAGTCGAACTTGTACGGGGCGCCCGCAACGATCTCGATGTTCTCACCCTTCTTCACCTTGTACCGCGGCGAATCCGGGCCGGGCATGATGACGGCCTTCATGAGCTGCATCTTGTTGCCCTTCCGGGCGAGGCCAAAGGCGAGCTCGTAGTTGCCCACGGGCAGGTCCACCTTCTTTCCGCCCGAGATGTCGATGTACGTGTTGGAGAGCTCGTCGTCGACGCCCTTGAGCACGAAGAAGTCAGGTTTGATGCCCTTGACCTTCAGCGACGCCGTGCCGGTCTCCAGGGTCATCGGCTGAGCCTCGATCGTGTTGCCGCCGTCCTTGACCTTGAGCGCGTGCCAACCAGCGTCGCCGCCAAGGTTCACGAGCCGTGAGAAGGGCCTGGCCTTCTTGTCTTTGCCGACCCTGATGGAATCGAACTCGAGCTGAAAGTTCTCCGGGACGAGACCCTGATGACCCCAGCCCATGGGGTGAGATCCGTACACACCGTCGAGGTTGTCATCGACAATCTGAATCGGAACGCCGCTGACCTTGCCGACCATCGCGCCGCCCGGCGTGTAGTACACCGAGTACGCCGTGTCCGTGGCGAGCAAGTTCATGGGCTGCCCTTGATAGAAGTCTTCCTGGCGGCCAACCTCGGTGAGAAGGGCCCAAGGGCGCTCGCTCTCCCCTGAACCAAGCTTGATCTGGAAGGTCTCGAACTTGCCGCGCGTCGGCCATTCGACGTCGCCTTTCCCATCGGCGTCCGTGTCGATCATGATCTTCGCGGCCCCCTCACGAATCACCGTGGGGCTATCCTTGAGGCGCGGGATCTTGGTCGTCGTGCCCACCTCCTTCACCTGGACCGCGGGCCAAATCTGGCGGTGCTCGTCGAGGTAGTAGTTCGGGCGCGCCAGGTCCTTGAGCGGCTTCAGAAGCTCAAAGGACATCTTGGCCGTCACCGCTGCGCCGTTGGCCACCGGCCCCGTGGCCTTGCCTTTCGCACCACCCGGACCGGCAGCGCGCTTACCGCCTTCGCCGTAGCCCTGGCCGTGCAGGGTCTTCATCGTGGGCAGCACCTGCAGGTAGTACTTGTCCTTCACGTCGATCGCTTCACGAGCTTTGATGAAGCGCTCGTAGGCGTCCGCGACCTTGTTCAGGTCCACGTCCTTCTTGCCCAAGAAGTTCTCGTTGATCGAGATGCCGGCCCAGAAGAAGGCTTGGGACTCATACCAGTAGTCCCCCATCTCTTTGAAGCCCTCGCCGTAGGACATCATCTCCTCAGCGGCGAGCTTCAGGCCCTCCTTGTTCTTGTCCGCCTGGAGCTGCGTCAGCTTGCGCGTCGCCGCGTCGTACTTGGACTTCAGCGCCAGGCGCTGGCGCTTCACGGAAGCCGGCATGTTCGCGAACATGCGCTCCACCTTGTCAGGGAACTTCGACCCCTTCTTGCGCTTCCACGCGTCGCGGTACCCCTCGAAGCGCGTCAAGAGCACTTCGTTCGGCGCCCCCGCCACCGACTCGGCGGTGGACAGGATCGCGTTGATCGCCTCCTCCTCGTACTTGCCAATCAGGGCGTCCATGGCTGACTTGTTGCTCAGCTTCAGGGCCTGATCAAACTCCTCGCGGAACTTCCTGGCGTTGTCTTCCTGAACGGACGCCGCGGAGGCGCTCCGCTTGGCCGTCGCCGAGGGCGCGGCAATTGACGCGAACGCAGAAGAGGCAGCGAGAAGGGCAAAGAGCGCAGTGAGTCGTTTCATGGCGATCCGAGAGAGAAGGGAGTTTCCTGTGCCGGGCGCGACAGTTTAGCGGCGCACCGCTGTCCTGTAGACCACGGAACGCCCGTCGGGGACAGGTTCTATCCCTCCTCCGCCCCCAGGACACCCCATCGGGGCCTAGGAGACCAAGTTTTGCCCCCGCGGGGGCCCGGCCACGGGGCGCTTGCGGCGTCCGGGTCAGCCTTGACGCTTCCGCTCGCTCTGGCGCGTCATGAACGCCTTTTCAGATCGCGTCAGGGACCCGATCCCCTCGCGGCTGATCTTGGCCATGATCTGATCCATGCGCGAATCGTCACTCATCTGCCGCTCCATCTTCGCCACGGCGCGCTTGCGCTCGATGATCGCGAGCGGGTCCTTCCAGATCCAGCGACGACGGACAGCCAGGAAACCGTAAGCCGCGCCCGCAAGGTGGACGGAATGGGCCGTCCCTGTTCCTGGACCTCCCTGTAACTCGGACAGGAAGAAGAAGGCGTCGAGGCCCACGAGAAAGGCCGCCATGAACCACAGCTTCACCGGCACGATCAAAAAGATGACCCGAGAGTGCGGAGCCATCGTGGCTGCCGCCACCACCATCGTAGTGACCGCCCCGGAGGCCCCAAGCGTGGGAACCATCCAGCCCATGACCGGTGAGAGAAGCAGGTGCACGCCGCCGGACAACACGATGGCGATCATGTAGTGGGCCACAAACCTTCGGTCGCCCACCGCCGCCTGCACCATGGATCCAAACATGTACAGGAGCATCATGTTCCAGAACACGTGGGTCGGATCGAGCAGACTGTGGAGCCATCCGTAGGTGAAGAGCTGCCACACCGGCGGGAACCCCGACCACATGGGCGGATTCAAGGCGAAGTAGTCCGCAATGCCGCCCTGCAGCGCCTTCGAGAAGAACCCGATCATGAACAGACCGAGAAAGATCGCGGCGTTGATGATGACTATGCGCTTCAACCATCCCGTGAAGGGAGGGAAGGAGAGCTGCAACTGCTGCTGACCGTAGCCGTCGTCGTACGCCATCTCAGGTGCCTGCCTTAGCCGGCGAGTTCAATGCCCTGGCGTAGCGCCGAGGCCCGGAGGGTATTGGAGAGGAGCATCGCGATGGTCATCGGTCCGATCCCGCCGGGAACGGGCGTGATCGCGGAGGCCCGGGTGGCGGCCGCGGCGTAGTCCACGTCCCCCACGAGCTTGCCGTCCTCCCCGCGGTTGATCCCAACGTCCAGCACAACGGCGCCGGGCTTGACCCAGTCCCCTTGGACCAGTTTGGCAACCCCCACGGCGGCGACGATCACGTCGGCGTTCCGGCAATGGGCGGCCAGGTCGCGCGTGCGGCTGTGACAGATGGTGACCGTCGCGTTCCTCGCGAGGGCCAATTGAGCGAAGGGTTTGCCCACGAGCTGGGAGCGGCCGATGACGACCACGTCCTTGCCAGAAAGGTCAATCCCGTGCCGGTTCAGGATCTCCACACAGCCAGCCGGCGTGCAGGGCACCATCCCATCCCGCCCCATGGCGAGGCGCGCCACGCTCGTGGCCGTGAGCCCGTCGACGTCCTTGCCGGGATCGATACGCTCGATGACGGCGTCGGAGTCGAGGCCCTTTGGCAAAGGCAACTGCACCAGGATGCCATCCACCGAATCATCGGCGTTCAGGGAGTCCACCGCAGCTTCGATCTCCGACTGGGGGGCGTCCGCCCCCAGGCGAATCGTGTTCACCACGAAGCCGGCCTCGGTGGCCGCCTTGTCCTTGGAGCGCACATAGACCTGACTGGCGGGGTCGTCCCCCACCAACACGACGGTCAGTCCGGGCGCTCGCCCTAGCTCCGTCAGTCTGGCGGCGCCCACTGCCACGTCCGCGCGCACCGCCTTCGCAGTGGCCTTTCCGTCCAGGACCGTGGGTCCGTTCTCAATGTCCGCGCTCATCGTATTCTCGGTGCTCATGCGGCCGGCAGGTTAGGGCGTGGGCGCAGCAATGTCGCCCAGCAGATGATGCTGATCACGACGGTCGCCGCGACGATGGAGTACACCACATTCAGCTTCGCCATGACCCCTTCCGTGGCCCCATAGCTGTGGAGCCCAACGCCGAGTTCGTTCACGTGCCACCAAGAGAAGGTCACGATGCCCCCGCCGAGGACGCTGAGCACGGCCGTTCCGAAGTCCCTGACGTAGCCGCCCAGGCGCGAATGCACGATCACGAGCTGGTAGAGGACGATCATGAGGGCGCCGTTCTCCTTGGGATCCCAGCCCCAGAAGCGGCCCCATGAATCGTTCGCCCAAACGCCTCCGAGAATGGTCCCGACGGTCGCGAAGAGCAGCCCGAAGCAGATCACCCCGTAGATCATGCGCGAGAAGCGTCCATACCACTGGCTGATCTCGCGGGGCATGTCACGGCCCTTGAAGAGCGTATGGCTGATCCGCATGACGAGCCAGGCAAGGCCCAGGAACGCGGCGAGCAGCCCCGCGGAGTAACCCATCGTCACCGTGGTCACGTGGGTCGCGAGCCAGAAGTTCGTGTTCAGCACCGCGAGCAATCCGCCCATGGTGTCCCCCTGCATCTGCGCTTCGCGCAGCTCGTACTTCATCGCGAGGAACATGCCCGCGGCCCCCAGGACCACGGCCGTCGTCAGGGCGATCTTCTCCTTCGTCATCTTCTCCATGACAAGGCAAACCGCGACCGCCACACCCGTAATGAAGAGAATCGTTTCGTAGAGCGTCGCCACCGGGGGACGGTTCATCAGCATGCACCGCATGGTCACCCCCACGGTGAGGAGCGCCAAGCCCGCCACGGCGAAGCCCCAGGTGCCCCAGGTCAGCTTCGAGAGCTTCGGCGACATCCAAGAGATCGCCATCAGCAGGAACCCGAAGAGGAACAGCACGAGCGCCCGGACGAAGTAGTCGCCGCGGTAGTAGCTGATCTCGAGGCCGATGTCGCTGAATTCGCCGCGACCAATCGCGGCCTTCTCCAGATCCGCCTGGGCCGAGACGATGGCCGCGCCCATGGCGTCGAGATCACCCGAAGGAACGCCCGCAGCGATGAACGGATCCATCGAGTAGGCCGCGTCCGGATCCTGGGTGTCGATGGCGGTCCGCATGATTCCAGGCAGGGCGTACTTCATCCATTCCTCAACCTCGGGGTTGGGATGGGGATACACGGAGGGCATGCGGCGCTCGGCGCGCTGCCAGAGTTGCATGCCGTTGCTCAGGGCGCCCAGTTCCTGCTGGAGCGAGGCGAACGCCGGCGAATTGGGATCCACCGCCTTCACCCAGCCGAGCACCTCGGACCACCGCTCCGCCGCAATCGAATACGAGAACTCGGCGCCGCCAGCGCCCTCCGGGAAGAGCGCCAGGAGCCTCGGTGACGGCTCGTCACCGATCGTGACGGTCCCGCCGCCTGCCAGAGCTTGGAGGGATTCAAACTGCACGAGCTGACCCTCGAGGTGCAGGATCTGCTTCTCTTCCCGCGTCAGGGGAGCATCCTTCGTGGCCGCTTTCCGCTCGATGCGCGCGGCCTCGTCGATGATCTTCCAGCGCGCCGGGAGGAGCTGCGTGTAGGAGTAGCGGTCCTTGCGCTTGCGGTTCTCGAAGCGAAGCCCGACCCGCTCAAGCACCGCTCGATCGTCCACCACGAAGACTTCGTAGTGGGCTGCCTGTTCCGGGTAGAACATGACGTCCAAGGCCCAGCGCACGGGGTCGAGCTTCTCTTCGCCCGTGGGCAATTTGAATCCCGCGGGGACCACGTGCTTGCGGCTTCCATGGATGTTGAGCATCCGGAAGCCAAGGTAGGTGGACATCGGCTTGATGCGACCGCGCTCTTGCAGCGGGATCTTGCCGAAGGCTTCGACGGCCTCATCCGGCCAGGCCTTCTGCCGCGCGTTCGCCACGGAGAGGGGCTCGACCGGCCGCTCGGCGGAGCAGGACGCCAGGCCCAGGGCGAAGACCAACGCGAGCCACGGGGCCAAAAGGCTTTGAATGGAATGCTTCATGCGGCTTGCTCCTTTTTGACGTCCTCGGGCACGGGCATGGCCCGCGCGTTCCGGCTCTTCTGCTTGCGCAGGTATCCGAACAGGCGATCCATGAACGTCCAAAGCAGGCCGAGCGCGATGATCGACACCGCCACCCAAGGCATGCGGTCGCTAGGGTTCTTCGATACCGCCAGGGTGCTGGTGTATTGCCCCGGGAACTTGCGGGACTGGTTGTAGCCCTGCTGATAGACCACAAGCCCGCCCGCGCGGAGGGGTTCGTTCATGCGAATGTGCACGGGGATCTCGGCGCCATCGTCGTCGATTCGGATCACGTCGCTCGAGAAGGAACGCGCCATCGGCGTTCCCGGGTGATCGTCCTTGGTGAACTTCTTCAGTCGCACGGCAAAGGGCATGTCGTGGGCCTTGCGGCGCATCATGATCGCCCAGGTCTTGCCACCCGCTTCCACCGTCCAGGGCAGGGGAATCCGACCCCAGAGGAAGTTGTCGCTGGTGCTCGCGCCGGAGTCGTACACCGCCGTCGCGTAGACGCCGGTAATGTCGTGCTCCTCTTCCTTTTCCCGCGGCAGCTCCCGAAGGAACAAGCTGTCGATCACCGGCGCATCGGGTCTCCCGACGTTGACGGCGCGCACGGGCTCGCTGTTCAGCATGTAGTGGCTGAGCACCAGGTCAAACGGCAGTTCATCCCGCTCGAACCGACGGCGCTTGCTACCCGCGAGGTCGTCGAAGTCCTCGCTGGGAATGGTGTACTCCGTGACGCCGCTGGTCTGGCTCGCATCCCAGATCACGATCTCCCAACCGGCATACTCCATGAACTGGTCCTTCGACTCCTCCAGCTCGAGTTCCACGAAACCATAGGTGCTCGCCTTGTGCTCGATGAGCCCACCGATGAGCATCAGCGCGATCCCGATGTGTGCGGTGATGACGCCGATGGTGCGGCGGGACTTGCGGATGCGCACGAGACCACCCACGACCAGGTTGACCGTGAGGAGTCCCAGGGTCAGGTACCCACCGGGAAGAACCAGGCGTACCGCACCGGCCTTGGCCCAAACGAAGTACGACTCGAAGTACTCCTCCTGAACCCAGTGAATGCCCTTCTCCACTTGCTCGAGTGTGCCGAGCCAGGTCAGGAGGAACAGGTTGACGAGCAGCGTCACCGCCAACCAATAGGAACCGAAAGGAGCGAAGAGCTTGCCGAGGAGAGTTTTGGGCTTGCGTGCCATGGGAGATCAGCGGTCCTTCAGGCCGAGGGAGGTCACGAGCGTTTCGAAATCGGCGCGCGCGGCCGCGACTCGATCCTCAGGGCCCGTCATTTTGACGGTCACGATGTCGCCGCTTGTGCTGCCCGGCATGGGGATCACGGCCGCGACCATGCGTTGGTTTGGTTTGGGCTCGCGGTCCATCATCCCTTGGAATGTCCCTTGGCCTTCGAAGATCACCGCCTCGGCGCCCATCGACGGTATGCGGGGCAAGGAAGCGAGCTGCGCGTCATCGAGCGCTGCCATCTGGAGCTGGCTCGCCCAGCGGTTCACGTTGCTCGTGACCGTTCCGCGGGCCCGCGAGACGTACATCTCGATCCCATCCTTGCGGAAGGTCACGTCGCGGTATTCGGTGTCCGAAAGTTCCGCCTCCCACCCCGGGGGCCCCTCCCAGTCCAGGGGTGAGGGGGGCGCGATCATCTTGGGCTTGATGCCCGCGAGGAACTCGTAGAAGCGCGCGCGCTCAGCCTCGATCACTTCTGCGGGACCCACCATCTTTGCGAAGAGCGAGAGCTTAAGTGTCTCCTCATGGAGGATGGCCCCGAGCATTCCTGCCCCCTCAACACGGGTGTCGCCCATGCCGGTGAAGGTCCCGGTGAGATCCACGCAGAAGGCCTCGCCGTTGGCCATCGGCCGACGCTCCAGCCCCTGAACCGCCGCTGCATCAATGGGCGGTAAGCCCATCTGCTTGCGCCAGCGATTCACGTTCATCAGGACCCCGCCCTGGTCGCGGAATATCGTCGCATAGAGGATCGCTTGACCATCGGCCTCGAACTCGAGGTTGACCTTGCGCATGCGAGTTGGGCTGAGAGCCTTCCAGCCCGCCGGCAGGGTGTAGTCGAGGTCGATCAAATCCTCGTACGGCACGTCCTGCTGGCCCGCCCCGGCAGCGGGCGCTTCCGGCGAGGCCTGACCCCCGAGGAGCCTCTCGCCCAGGGACATTCCGGGGTCGACGGGCGAATAGGCCCGGGACGAAAGGCGCGAGCGCTCGATGGTGGCGACGTCGCCCGTGGCGCCGGTGTCGCATCCCGCGAGAACGAGTGCCGCAGCCCCAAGGATGATTCGAGTCGAGGTCCCCATGACCTGCCCCTGGGGTTCCCTCTGGGGCTCCCCGTGGGTTTTGCTTGGAGAAACAGGCAAGGACGAGACGGACGATTCAGTGGTCATGCTGCACCGTGGCTTACGGCTGGCAAGGGTGGATTGCGGCTGGCAAGTAGTGTCGTCGGCTTGCCGAGGGTCCGGGCCAGGATGGCCGAAGCGCCGCCCTTCCCCGTGGGCTTCGCCTCCCGTGGGAGAGCACGGCCCGATCTGGTGTTCGGAATTTTGGGTCGTTTACCAGCGTCGTTCGAGGACGAATTCGCTGAGTGTGAACAAAGCGGTCCGCCATGGGCCCTCAGGGAGCCGCTTGAGGCGGTGCCGGGAGCTCTCGACGAGCTCCGATGCACGGGCGCGGGCCACTTCGCAGCCGGGCCCCAGGTCGCAGACGGACCGAAGATGCGCGAGGCGCCCGCCCGGCTTCTCATCGAGGCCCTGGAGCGTATAGGCGTCACGGATCTTGGCCCGGGTCCCGGGATCGGCGTTGGCGTAAACGTGCAGGACGGCCAAGGTCACTTTCCCGTCCTCAACGTCCGTGCCGGTGCTCTTGCCCGCGAGCTTCTCGTCCCCTTCCAGGTCGATCAGGTCGTCGATGATCTGAAAGGCCAGCCCGATCTCGCGGCCAAAGGCGCGCATCTCCGCGCCGTCGAATTCAGATCCATCGGGGTACCGGAACCCGAGCTCACAGGCGGCACCGTACAGGGCGCCTGTTTTGGCCGTGGCGACCCGCTCGTAGGTCTCGATGGGCATCTCGAAGTCATAGCGTCCCGCGGCCTGCTCGATCTCACCCGCGCAGATCTCCTGGGTGATCGTCGAGAGGAGCTGGCTCGCGAGGGGCGAGCGTAGGGTCGTCGAGAGATGGAAGGCACGACTGTAGATGAGGTCGCCGAGCAGCACCGCCACCTGGTTATCCCAGCGCTGGTTGACGCTCGCCACGCGGCGCCTCTTGTCCGCCCCATCGAGGACATCGTCATGGACCAGGGTCGCGAGGTGGATCAGCTCGACGATCGCAGCGACGACGGGCAGCTCGCCCTGGTCGACCACCCGGCCGGTGGCCGCCTGGCGTGCGTTTGCGTTGAGGAGCACGAGCGCACCACGGAGCTGCTTGCCACGGAACCGCCCGATGTGGTCGGTCATGTCGGAGACCGCCGCCACATTCGATGTGAGCGACTCCGCAATCACCTCACGCATTCGCGCGAGATCATCGGCAATCGGGGCCACTAGGGCTTGAAGCTGAACGTCCTTGGCACTCATGGAATCGCCGTATGGCCAGATCGTAGTCGCTAGGTGTATTGACGTTCATCAGTCGAATCCGGGAGTTTTCGCCTGGATTCAACCTCTCCACATGTAGGGGGCGACCGTCCGCCACGATTTCGTCGAAGATCGCGACCGGGCGTCGCGCTTTGCGAGCCAAAGCTGAACGCGCAGCCTGCGCCGCTCGCGGGCCAAAAACGGCACACAGGGGCTGGTCATAGCCTTCCACGCACCAAAGGGCTACGTCGGCCCCGTCCGCCACCCGCTCGATCAAAGGAAGTACGTCCTCCTCCTCCACCAGCGGCATGTCGCAGGCCAAAACCAGGGTGCCATCGAGCCCCAGCGCCACCGAACGCTCGAGGGCGGCCACAAGCCCGCCCAAGGGGCCGATGCCTGGCTCGGCGTCGTCGATGACCTGAAGGGGCCCTGATGAGCCTGTGGGCAGGCCCTTACAAATGGTGCCCCACTGGGCGCCAGCCGCGATCTCCACCGAGACACAGGGGCCCTGCAGCCAATGGACGGCCCGGAGCAATAGCGGCACTTCCCCGCCCCCAGGGGCCGGCCATGGCAAAAGCGCTTTGGGCTGGCCCATGCGGGAACTCAGCCCGCCGGCAAAGACCACTCCGAGGAGCCTCATGGCTCTTCCACGGGAGTCATGGCCGGGCGCCCGCAGGAATACGGGGCCAGCAACCAACCCAGCAACCAACCCGGAAGCTGCCCTTCAGCCCGAGATGGAACCCGAGAGTCATCGCTGTCCCGGGGCGTGCGGATCCCCACGAAAGCTCACTCCCCGTTCGCTTCGCCGCTGCCTTCGACCTTCTTCGGCTCGTCGTCGTCGGTGGAATCAAGTCCCTTCCGGAACTGGGTGATGCTCGTTCCCATGGCGCGCGCCAGCTCAGGGAGCTTGCGACCGCCGAAGAGAAGAAGGGCAACGGCCAGGATGATCCACCACTCCGTCGGGCCAAGGAAGGCGAACGGGAGTCCGTAGAGCGTTGAGAGGAGTAGCGACATGGGGGTATGCGATGGGCGCGGGGTCAGAGGGGAGCCCACGCGGGGCTATATCTTAGCGCTGGGAACAACAAGGGAGGCGTCACTTCCTGGGAAGGGACGCCTCCTATTGACGCATGGGGCTGGGGCCCGCTCTCGATGGTTCCTAACGGGGTTCATTAACCGGGGCCATTGACGGGGTCTCCGGCTGGAGCCGCTGCCCCGCGTTTAGCCTGCGTAATCCACGCGCCCGATGGGCGAGTTGATGGCCTCGGCCCCGGCGCCTGGGCCGTACATCGCCGCCGGCTTCTGGGGCTGATCCCCAAGGAGGGATTGAATCTGCCCCTGGAGGGCCGTGAAGGTCGCCTGGAACAGGCTTGCAAGCCCGTCCCGATCGATGGGGTCCCCGTTGCCGGGGTTGAAAACAGCGTTTTCGAGCCGGCCCGCAGCTTGGTTGAAGATAGCGGTCGCGGCCTCGGCCACGGCTGCCCGTTGGTCGTCGGGGTAACCGGCGCCCAGGGCGCGCTCGGTGGCGTGGTCCACGAAGTTCGACATGCGCTCGCGCACGGCGGCCGCCATATCTGAGTCTCCCCCATCGGAGCTGCCCTCTTCGCTTTCCGTGGGCACCGATTGGGATGATTGCGCGGGCGCGGGAGCCGAAGCGGCTGCGGCGACGGCGCCAGAGTTGGTCGCGGCGGATGTAGGGGCCGCCTCACGTCCCGAGTTCATGATGTCGGTGGCCCCTTGGAAGAGGTTCCCGAAGCCGCGGTCCATGTCCTTGGACGACAGCGTGCCGTCGGCGTAGCCGTTGCGCAGACGCTCTAGACCGTGCTCGATGAAGGCAGCGGCCTCGCGGAAGCTGTTCTCCTGGCCTTCGGGACCCTCGAGGGCCGCATTCCGGACGCGGTCCATGATGGCCTCGGCGACGCCGTCGAGGCGGGCGAGTCCGGACGTCCGGTCGGTCAGCTCGCCACCGGTCTTCGGCGCGGCGGAGGCTTCACCGCTCGGTGCGGGCTTCGGCGCACCCATCTGAGTGGCGCTGCGGCCAGACATCGCTTTCGCGGAAGCAGCACCGCCTGCTGCATTCACGGACTGTGCAGGAATGGACGCGCTGGGTCGGCTAATGGAGATGTTCATGCAAGGGTTATCGGCGCCGCGTGAGAAAAGAACAGCGGAAGAATGGTCCCGATGCGAGCCTGTGGCGAAGGCCTTGCGGAAGGCACCGAAAAGCCCGTTCGGTAGCGCTTCTTCACCGGGTCGCGATCTTTTTGCAGGTACCCACGGAAAACCTTTCCGGGGGCCTGACCCGACGAATCGGGCCCCATCGCGCGATGATGGGCCACCTATCGACCGCCCCCCCATGGACCTGGACCCTGAAACCGACGAGCCTGAAGAAGGCACCCTCAATTCCGACCAGGACGCAAGCTACTGCTGCTGGGCCTGCGGCGAGGAGATCGTGATTCCCATTGATCCGACCATGGGCGCCCGCCAGGACTACGTGGAGGACTGCCCGGTCTGTTGCCGGCCGAATGAGATCCACGTGGAACTCGATCCCCATTTCGGGGACGTTCGGTGTTGGAACGATCCGGCTGAATGAGTTGGGATGGGGATATGGCCCCGACCCCTTCCAAGAAGCGCGGCGCAAGCCGCGGGCTCCCGAGTGCCGCGAAAGAGCTGCGCAGCATCACAAATCGACTTTCCAAAGGCGTGGATGCGCTCGATTTCGCCGAGCCCACGACCCACGTCTACAACCCGCTGGTTTACGCGCGGCGCTCGGTGAACGAGTACCTCGACCGCTTCGCCAGGAAGGGTCCCAAGGCGCTGCTGCTTGGGATGAACCCGGGGCCCTACGGCATGGCACAAACGGGCGTGCCCTTCGGGGAGATCGCCGTGGTGCGGGATTGGATGGGCATCGAGTGTTCCGTCGATCAGCCCCCCGTCGTTCACCCCAAGCGGCCCATCGAGGGCTTTGAGTGCACGCGCAGCGAAGTCTCGGGCAGACGCCTATGGGGCTGGGCCGCCGAGCACTTCCCCACCGCCGACGCCTTCTTCAACTCGATGTTCGTTTGGAACTTCTGCCCCCTCGTCTTCATGGAGGAGTCGGGCAAGAACCGCACCCCCGACAAGCTCCCCGCAGAAGAACGCGACCCACTGTTTGAGGTCTGCGACAGGTCCCTGCGCGAGGTGGTCTTGGCGATCGAGCCGGCCCAGGTCATCGGCGTCGGCAAGTTTGCCGAAGGCAGAGCGAAGAAAGCCCTGGAGGGAATCGACATCCCCATTGGCACCGTCCTGCACCCCTCCCCCGCGAGCCCCATGGCCAACCGGGGCTGGGCTCCCCAAGCGGAGAAGCAACTGCAAGCACTCGGCGTGATCCCCTAGCAGGCCGTTGAACAAGTCGGCTATTCAGAATGTCGTCCATCGGACGCCTC
>CAJXRJ010000007.1 GCA_913058555.1 uncultured bacterium | reverse complement strand
CTACACACTGCATATCGTCGGCAGCGTCAGATGTGTATAAGAGACAGGCTTGGGAGTGGGAGAGGTTGCATGGGGTACGGCGGGACGAATCCCGCAGCAGCGAAGTTTAGTTCGTGTCCTCGGCTACGATGTAGCCAATGCTACGAATTCGCGCTAAAAGGGCCTTCATGGACCCCTGAGGGGTGTCCCTGGGGCCCCTTGCCCCACCCCGGGACCCCGAACCGGCCCTCCCGGGCTACTTGATATGCGCCTTGAAGAGGGCGAGCGTCGCCTCGCTCACGTGGTGCTCGACCCCTTCCGCGTCAATCTCTGCCGCGCCGGCCGGGACGCCGATGGCCAGCAGGAAGCCCAGCACGATCTCATGCGGCCCGTGAGGTCGCCGCGAGCGTTCTGCCCCGGTCCGTTAGCTCCACTGGTCGGTAGGGCGCGGTCACGACGTACCCGTCCCTTTGCAGCCTGCCGATGGTGCGGCTCACGGTGACGTGGCTGACCCCGAAGCGGCGGGCGAGGTCCACGACCCGGGCCTTGCCGTTCTCCGCGATGAGGTCGCCGATGGCCTCCACGTAGTCCTCTGTGAGCTCGGCCGCGTGGGCTGCCCGCACCCGCGCAAAGCGCTCAGGGTCGGGGTCCTGGGGGACTGTCGTAGCGCCTTCCGGCGGACCCCCGTTCTCTTCGACGAAGCGCCCAAAAGCGTCCAGGGTGACGGGGCTCACGTGGTGCTCAATGCCCTCTGCGTCTTCCTCGGCAGTCTCCGGGGGGACCCCGAGCGTGGAGAGGAACGCCAGCACGGCGCCGTGGCGTTCGCGGGACGCTTTGGCGATCGCGCGGCCTTCGGGGGTCAGCTCGATGGATCGGTAGGGTTCGGTGGTGACGAGCCCATCCCGTTTCAGTCGATCCACCGTGCGACTGACCGTTACGTGGCTCACGCCGAACATCGCGGCGAGATCTTTGACGCGGGCCTCGCCGCGATCCCTGGAGAGGTCGTCGATGGCCTCGACGTAGTCCTCGGCCGTTTCATTGCGGTTGGCTGCGCGAACGGCCGCGTGGCGATCGCTGACGTTCTGCGCTGGGGCGGCGCTTTCGTCGTCCTCAGGGCTATTCGAACGCATGGCAGGCTGGCCCGGAAGCGTACCAGCGGAAGCAAGGGGAAGATGGTCCCGCTGCCAAGAACCGGACCCCGCCGCCGTGGGCCTCCCGGTATCGTTCGAGCTCCATTCCCCTGATCGAACACCGATTCCGATGAACTACCGCCAAATGGGCCGCACCGGCCTCCGCCTCAGCAGCGTCTCCCTCGGAGGATGGCTCACCTTCGGCGGCACCGTGGACGCCGGTGGAACCAAGTCCATCGTGCGGGCCGCCATCGACGAAGGGGTGAACTTCATCGACCTCGCGGACGTCTACGCCAAAGGGGAGTCCGAACGTGCCGTGGGCCAGGCGATCGCGGGCATTCGGCGCTCGGACCTCGTGATCTCAAGCAAGGTCTTCGGTCGCATGGGCGAAGGTCCGAATGACCGCGGGCTTTCGCGCAAGCACATCATGGAGAGCGTCGAGGCCTCCTTGAAGCGCATTGGCACCGACTACCTCGATCTCTACTTCTGCCATCGAGCGGATCCCGAAACGCCCCTCGAGGAAACCGTCCGGGCCATGGACGATCTCGTGCACCAAGGCAAGGTGCATTACTGGGGGACGAGCGTCTGGCCGGGGGAGCTGCTCGAGGATGCCCACGACCTTTGTGATCGAAGGGGGGTGTACGCCCCGATGGTGGAGCAACCCGAATACAGCCTGGTCAAGCGTGGCATCGAGTCGGGGTCGCTGCCGGTGGCGCGCAGGCTTGGCATTGGCGTAGTGGTTTGGAGCCCCCTTTGCGGAGGCTTGCTCACGGGCAAGTACAACGACGCGGTGCCCGATGGCAGCCGCGGGGCCACGTCCAGCTGGTTGGATGAGCTGTTGAATGATCCGATGCGCGAGCGACTGCGGGCCTTCACGGAGCTCAGCCGCTCGCTCTCCCTCACGCCCGCGCAGCTGGCCCTCGCGTGGGTGCTGGCGCAGGACGGGATCTCAAGCGTGATCACGGGCGCCACCCGCAAGGAGCAGCTCCTTGAGAACGTGGCGGCCGCGGATGTCGAGCTAACGGCCGATGTGCTCGCGCGGCTCGATCAACTCTTCCCGGCGCCATGAGAGGGCAGGCGGTGAAGCGGCTGGGGCTGGTGCTCGCAGCCCTTGGCGTGGGGATGGTCGCACTGGAGCTATCCGCGGATCGGTGGTTTCCAATCGGCGGCGTCGTGTATCGAGCCGACGACGTGCTGCTCCACGATGCGCGACCGAACGCGGCGCGCATTCAACCCATGCCCGCTGAGAACGTAGGGCCCGGCGATGCCGCCCGCGTGTTTGTCTCTACCGGCGCCGAGGGCTACCGGGGCGCCTCCCTGGACCAGCCGAAGACCCGCCCGCGCGTGCTCGTGATGGGGGACTCGCTTGTGATGGCCGAGAACGTGCCGGATCAGTCGACGTTCGTTCGTCAGCTCGGGCGCGCCCTCGAACGGGAGTGCCAGCTCTCCCCAGGGGCCATCGAAACGGTGAACGCGGGCCGTTCCGGTTACGGCCCGGATCAAGCACTGCTGCTCCTCGAGCGCGACGGGCGCACCGTAGCGCCCGACCTCGTCGTCATCGTGTTGTGCGCCCACAATGACTTGGGCGACCTGATGCGGAACAAGCTCTTCCGCCTTGGTACAGACGGCGCCCTCGAAGCATGCCAGCCGTTCTTGGGGGACCGAATGCGAGGGTGGTTCCGGTCGGGCCACGCCGAGTCAGAGCGCCTAGCGATTGCGAGGCTCTGGGACTTCTACCGTGGCCCGAAGGCCGCTCCGGACCAAGCGCCCCCCTCGGCCATCGAGCTCTATCTCGCAGCGCTGCACGAGCAGTTCGAGGACCACGTCATCCGGAAGGACCGCGAGGTGGTCTCGCTGTTCGAAGACATCTACGACGCCGATGTGGCCCTCGGCGTGGACGCGAGCATCGCGATCAAATCGCGCTTGATGAATGAGATCGCCCAGCGCGCCTCCCGCTTCTGCGCGGAGGACCTCGACGGCACCCCGCTCCGATTCGTCATCGTGCCCTCCGCCGTGGACGTCTGCGAAGCGTTCGATATCCGCGTCGACCCGAAGCGCCACCCAGGCTACGACCCAAGCCGCCTCGGCACGACGATGGCCACCGCCGTTGCGTCAGCGGGGCAGCCGAGTGCCTTCGATCTGACGGAGACGTTGGCGTCCGCCGGCGATACGGACTCCCTCTTCGTCGGGGGCACCGACATCCATTGGAACGCCGCTGGCCAGCGCCTTTGCGCGGATGCCGTCGCCGTGTGGCTCGCCGGGGACGGGAGCGTTCGCCCCGGTCTGGTCCGCTAGCCGCTGCCCTGAGCCCGGCCCAAGACCCATCGGGCCGTGGAAACTCGATCGACCGGCGGCCCCCCGGGCCAGCGCAGGAGAGGGGCCAGCGCAGGAGAGGGGC
Organism: uncultured bacterium; assembly: GCA_913058555.1. Lineage (GTDB taxonomy): Bacteria > Planctomycetota > UBA1135 > UBA1135 > Saltatorellus. The sequence goes on along the minus strand of CAJXRJ010000007.1, from coordinate 24,704 downwards.
CAGCGCAGGAGAGGGGCCAGCGTGGGAAAGTGGTACGCCCGGCAGGATTCGAACCTGCGACCTTTCGCTCCGGAGGCGAACGCTCTATCCAGCTGAGCTACGGGCGCTGATGGGAGACGGTGTCTCATCCCCAGGATCGGTCTTGGATTCGCATGGGCGAGGCCTGGACGCGTTCCAGCGGGGGCGGGGAATATAGGGAGAAGGGCCGCGGAGCGCCGATCAAAAACGGTGATAGCGCTCGGCGGGGCCCCGAGAATCGTCCCGGAGGGCCGGCTCGGCGCCGTGGCAGGCGATGGTTTCCCACCGGCCTCGGGAGGTCTACGGACCCAAAATGGTCCCTCCCAGGGCGGCCATTGGCCTGGACTGAGGCGGTCCAGGGGGCGAAGTGGGCCGATTCGTCACATCCAGGAAATCCACAGCCGGGCGAATTCGGAATCTTGCTCGTAACTTCGTCGTGTGGACTACGCTATTGCCCTCCGGTGAGTATCCCCCTTCACAATCAGCTCGGTTCGAAAACGCCCCCAGGGCCTCAGGAACGCACCCGCACGCGGGTCGTCCCCGTGGTGACCTTGACCGTGGGTGCCCGACTTGCGGCGATTGTTGTGGGCACGGCGGCCGTGGCAGGAATGGTGGCCACGGCTCCTGGTGGTCCTGAAGTCGACTCGCGATTGTCGGCCCCCCTCTTCGAGCGGCTGTTCGCTGGACCCCTCGACGAAGCCGGCGAGCCGATCACGACGCTCGCTGCCGCTGTGATCGACGGGGATGACTTCGACGGCGACGGCATGACCGACGCCCAGGAAATCGTGCTCGGTTCGAGTCCCTCGGATGTCGACACCGACTTCGATGGCTTTTCCGATTCCGAGGAGTACGCCCGCCAATCGGATCCGCTTGAGCCGAGCTCAGTCCCCATGACGGACGGGGTCTCGGCTTCCATTGCGGCGCGGGGTGAGGACGGCAAGTTGCGCCTCGTCATCTCGCTCCACGAGCCCAACGGGCCGTCCACGGACACGCTCATTCGCATCGGCGCCCTTGCCCAAGGGACCGTGCTCTCGGTGCCTATCGACCGATTCCTGGGCCTTTCGGACATCCGGTCGAAGCCGGGAACCAATGGCTCCGAGATCACCACGATCGACATCCCTATCAACCCGGCCTTCGTTCATGCGAATGGTCAGGTCACCTTCTTCCTGGCTGCTGGGAACTCGAGCACGATGATCTTCGGGGCTGCCGCCAAGGTCGATATCGTGTCGGATTCCGGCGTGCTGGTGATTCAGCGACCGATCCAGGCCAACTCCTGGCGCCAGTCGTCCCAAGGCGGCGGAAGCATCCGTCAGCCCATTCCTGTGGGCGCCCCACCGACCCAAGGGGGCGGCTGGGTCCCCGGCTCGATCTGCTACCAGCGCTCGGAAGTGATCGGGATCAACGGCCCGAGGATGCTTCACCAAGTGGTCGAGGCGGACTGCCTCGAGGGCTGGGACAGCTACTGCTCGAGCGCCTGCGCGGCGTCCTTGGGGAGCACCTACGAGACGATCGATCCCCTCGCCTTGATCGGGGGCTGATGTCTCGTGGAGGCCGTTCGGCCTCTTCGTCGCCGGGCCATGTGGCCGGGCTCCGTGGTCGGCACAGCTGGTGGTGACTGCGATGGGCGTAAAGCCGCTACGGCACCCAGGGAGGGCTCATTTTGGGGCTCAGTCCTGGATTCCCCGGCCGCAAACGCCCCTTTCGCGTCTCGCTTCGGGAAGTGCCCGTTGTACGGTGCTCCAGGAGGGCAATGTTTGACGCGAAATTGCACTCTCCAACTTGCTCCCGTGCGGAACCCCAGCGGGTCGCCGCGCGTCCTCTTAGTTGTCTCTAATGACTGGACCCCTCAGAACAGACCCCGACCGCGACTTGGTACTTCGGTGCCAAGCCGAGCCTGACGCCGGATTCCAAGGCGCTTTCCGTGAGCTCTATGAGCTCTTCAAGGATCGCGTCTACAACGCTTGTTTCCGCATTACCGGCAACGCCACGGACGCCCTCGATGCCTCCCAGGAGACCTTCGGGATCCTGTACCGCAAGATCGCCGGCTTCCGCTTTGAGTCAAAGTTCTCGAGCTGGGTTTATCGCGTCGCGGTCAACGCAAGCATCGACATCAAGCGTCGCTCCGGTGCCCGGAACGTGGCTTCCCTCGACACGATGCGATCCGCGGAATCCGAGTCCTACGCTGGGCCCCTGCAGATCCGCGACGACTCGACCGAGGCCCCCACGGCGGCCGCCTCGCGCCACGAGCTGGAGATCGACATTCAGCACGCCATCGATCGCCTCTCTCCGAAGATGAAGGCGATTGTGGTGCTCCGTTATCTACAGAGCCTCAGCTACGAGGAGATCGCCGAAACGCTTCAGATCTCCTTGGGCACCGTCAAGTCTCGCCTCTCCCGCGCCCACGCAGCCCTCGACCGCGAGCTGACCCCCGTCGTCGATCGACACTTCATTGAACGGGGCCCCGCCGTCTAGCTTCGGCTATTCAACCTGCGTTCCATCGCCTTCTCCCTGCCATGTCCGCCGAGCCCAACACTAACCCAGAGCCCAAGGGCACTCCGCTTCCGGTGGAGTGGCTTGACTTCGTGCAGGCAAGCGCCGCCGAAGGCGGAGCGTTGGGCGCACCAGTGGACACGCTCTCCGACGATGAGCTGACCCTGCGGTTGAGCGTGATGGACTCCGGCTTTGACTCGACCTGGTCGACGGAGCCCAAGGGGCACACCCAGCGATTGGCGGCCCTCAGGCGTGCGGCTGCCCAGGTTCGGGCGCTCGAATCCCTCGTCCCCAAGCCCGCTCCGTTTGAATTGGACGGGCTCGTGGTCGCCAGCCTTCACTCGGGCGCGCGTCAGGACCGGGCCGTTCAGCAAGTCCAAGCCCTGGCCTCGCAGCCTGTCCCGCGGGAGCTCGACGAGGCCGTCGCGCGGATGGTGATCGGCGATTACCTCGGGGGCGACGCAGATACCGCGCCTGGCCCCTTCCGTGCGCCTGGTGTCCTCGATCGGCTCGTCGAAGAGTCGCTCTCGGATCCTTTGAAGGCGAACGCCAAGTCCATGACCTCGCGCCTCGGGCGCCAAGGGGCCCCCGACGAGCTCACCGAGCGCGTCCAGTCGCAGCTTCAGCGCGGCGATCAAGGGACGCCCGCCGTTGCCAGCGCCAGCAGTTCAGCCTCAGATGAGCCCATCGGCGCCCGCAGCGTTGCGGCGGCTTTGGTCTCGATGGGGCTGGCCGCCATCTTGGTGGTCACGATCGCAGTGCGCGGCAACCAAGAATCCCCCTCATCCAACGGTGATGCACCTGCGGAGGCGAACCCTTCGGTCGCTCTTGCTGATGGGGCCGGCGGAGAAGGAATGGCCGCGGGGGGACCGGAGCGCGTGGCGCGGGTCCGCCTGGAGGTCGTGATGCTCGACGAGGACAACCTCTCCGACGACGATCGCAACATGCTCCGTCTCTTGGGGGGGGCCCTGTGATGTCGCGTACACGCCAGCACAGTTCCTCTTTGGCCGCGGCGGCCGTGGCCCTTGGCCTCGCCGTGGTTTCGCTGACCGGCTGCTCGGATGCTGGCGCCAACGTGGACGTGCAGGGCAGCGAGGACTCCACGGAGCAAGCGATGACCTGGACGTCCCTTCCGGACTTCCTCGCGTTTTCCGTGGGCTCGCGCGATCGTCTCCCGTTCCGCGGTGTTCGGCGGATCAAGCAGTACGAGGTCGATTCGGACGGTCTCCCTGAACTCCTGGAGATCCTCGAAGAAGTCGGGTCCGACGGTGCAGGCGGCTACACCATCGAGCTCTTGGAAGCGATCGAGCTTCCCTCGGGAACGGACGGTTCGCTTTACGAAGTGGCGCACGCCCGTTCAGTGGACGTGTTCTGGTCCAAGCGCGACTTCCGCATCCAAGATCTCGATCTTGCGAGCGCGAACTACACGATCACGCACCTGCCGCAGACCTCGACCCTTGCGGGCATCGAGTGCGAGCAAGTCGAATTCCTTCGTCACGTCGCCCCGGCGACTCGCCCCGGGCGCTACATCGTGGACTTCGATCCCACGACGGGCTTCGTGCTGGGTTGGACGGAGTTTGACAGCGCCGGTGCCCCCCTCGCGTCGTCTGCCTACGAGGCCTTCTCCTACCGCCCAGTGCTGAGCGGCCTGACCCTTGGCGGCGCGAGCTTCGCGGGCAACAGCCTCGACCTGAACGGCTCCCTCGACGACCAAGCCGGCTTCTCCGTCCTCGTGCCGGATCTCCTGCCCGCGGGCTACGAGGTCTACGAGGTCGAGACGTTCGCCGTCCCGGTGCACTTCATCCAAACAGGCGAGTCGTTCTTGCCGGCGGGGTCCTGGGCAAGGATCCACGCGACCGATGGCATCGAGTCCCTGAGCTTCGCCCACGCTGCGGTCACTTCGGGCTCCGCTGGCGTCGGTGACGACCAGCTCCGTGTGCTGCGCCAAGGGTCATGGGACTACGGCTTCGGCCGTGCCTCCGGTGTTCCGTTCATCGTGGCTGGCCGCGTTTCGACGACCGCGCTCCGGCAGCTGGTCGAATCGGCCGTTCGCTAGGTCGCGCCGGGAGGGTTCTCTCCCTGGCCCATCCCCGGGGCCGCTTCGGGGGCAGTGGGTCCTCGAAGGCTCTCATTCTGGGAGCGTCGGGCTGCCCAGCGCCTCGGCACGGGGAAGGGGGTACATTGAAGTGAGCCGAGATCGACACCTCGTGCTCATCGCTTCCACCGCCTACATTCGCCACAGAGATGAGCCAGCAGCCCCAAGAGCCCTTCAAGGATTCGGACCTCGAATCCCCTGAGTACCGCGAGCGCCTCATGCGCAAGCTGAACACGCTGATCGCCGTTCTGGAGGTCGCCAGCGCAAAGGTCGACCGTTCCATCAACGGACCCAGCGCCGACATCGAGCGCCTCGCCAAGATCCGGACGAACCTCACGAGCACCCTCGAGGTCTGCAAGCGGGCCCGCCGGGCTCTCCAGCGCCGCGAGGCCCTCCCCGACGGTCTCCCGGAGAACCTCGCCGAGGTCGTCCGCACCGCCGGCGAGCACAAGTTCCTCCCCAAGCGCCTACCGATCGGTGCCGGCGCTGAGATGAGCTCCTCCGACGAACAGCGCCGCTTCGAGCGCATGGGCAAGATCACCGAGCACGAGCTCAAGGCCGTCGACTTCGACGAGCTGGGCGCCAAGCTCCAGGGCTGATCCCCACCGCCCACGTTGGGTGGCCCCAGGGGGGGGACGCTCAAACCACTGCCTTCCAAGGGGCGCCCGAGATTCTTCTCGGGCGCCCCTTTTTGTGTCTCGTCCCACGCCCCTTGTCGCCGAATGGTCCCGCAGGGCTGACTTCTGGGCAGTCTCTCCCGAGCCAACGCTCGGTTGGCCGCTAACCTGCGTCCCCCCCAAGGCAGCATGCAGTTCAACTCCTGGATCTTCCCGCTCTTCTTCGCCGTTGTGTACGGCGTCTATCTCGCCCTCGGGAAGAGGCGCTATCGCGCCCAAAACGGATGGCTCTTGGCGGCCAGCTACGTTTTCTACGGCTACTGGGACACGCGCTTTCTCGCGCTGCTCGCCATTTCCACCGTGGTGGACTTCGCGATCGGCAGGCGGCTGAGCGCCGCAGAGGACGAACGCAAACGCAAGCGCCTGGTCACCCTGTCGGTGCTCGTCAACTTGGGCATCCTCGGGTTCTTCAAGTACTTCGGGTTCTTCGTCCAGAGCACGGCCAAGCTCCTCTCTGAGCTCGGGCTCCAGGCCAACATCCAAACGCTTGAGATCCTGCTGCCCGTCGGCATCAGCTTCTACACGTTCCAGACCCTCAGCTACACGATCGATGTCTACCGCCGGCGCATGCCGGCGACGAACGACATCCTCAGCTTCGGCCTCTTCGTGAGCTTCTTCCCGCAGCTCGTCGCTGGCCCCATCGAGCGCGCGTCGCGGCTCTTGCCCCAGATCGAAGCGCCCCGTGAGGTCACCGCTTCCAAGGTTCAAACGGGTCTATGGCTGGTCCTCTGGGGCTACTTCAAGAAGACCGTCATCGCGGATCAGGCGGCGGTGGTTGCGAACCCGATGTTCGTGGACTGGCAGGCGCTGCACGGACTTGAGCCGGTCACCGCGGTGCTCGCTTTCACGATCCACATCTACTGCGACTTCTCCGGTTACTCGGACATCGCACGGGGCCTTGCGAAGCTCATGGGCTTCGACTTCCTGCTCAACTTCCGCCTGCCCTACCTCGCCACCGGACCGAGTGACTTCTGGCTGCGCTGGCACGTGAGCCTCTCGACGTGGCTGCGGGACTACCTCTACATACCGCTCGGGGGCAACCGCGGCGCGAAATGGAAGGCGTACCGGAACATGTTCCTCGTCATGGCGCTGGGCGGGCTTTGGCACGGTGCAGCCTGGCCGTATGTGCTGTGGGGGAGCTACCACGGCGTCCTCCTGGTCATCGAACGCCTCTGGCTAGATGCCCGCGGTGTACCCACCAAGCGGACATTCGGCCCCGTGTCGGAGTGGACGAGGATCGTGCTCTTCTGGGTTCCCATGCTCATCGGCATGGCCATCGTGCGCTGCACTTCCGTCGAGCAGTTCTGGCACCTCTTCACGCACCAGTCGTTCGAGCTCACACCTAAGGCGGCGAACAACCTGCGCCACCTCGCGATCTTCACCTGGCCCCTGGTCCTGATGCAGCTCTTCCAGCACGGCACGAAGGACCTCAACGTGGCCCTGCGACTGCCGGTGCCCGCGAAAGCGCTGCTGTTCGCGTTCTTGATCCTCGGCATGTGCGTCTTCGGTGTGCGACAGCCCTACGAGTTCTTCTACTTCCAGTTCTGATGTCGAAGGCCGAACCAAAACCCAAGGACCCGAGCAACCGACTCGCGGGCGAGCAGGATCACCCCATGCGCGCCTCGGGGATCGCCTGGATCCTCGGTCTCACAGCGCTACTCGTGTTCGGCGTGAACGCTTACGCCATCGCGAAGAGCCCCGCCTCCGAGCGCGCCTTCGACGGCATGATCGTCGCGAAGAAGTGGGACCTTGCCTCCCAGGGGATCGCTCCGGAAGGCATCGCGATCATCGGCGACTCCAGCGGCAACTTCGCCGTGTCGACCGATGTCCTTGAGGCCGAGCTGGGCGTGCCGGCCCGGAACTACTGCACGTACGGCAAATTCCAAGTCACCGGTTCCGCGTGGTTCCTGGACGAGGTGATTCGGGCTTCGGAATCTCCCCCGAGCCTCGTTCTCTTCGTTACGGGCAGCCGCACCTTCCTGCTCGACCCCACGGGGTCTGAATTTGCGCAGGTCCCCATCAGCTGGTCCGAATCGGGCACGCGCCTTCCGGGCGAGGGACTCGGGCCGCTGCGGACCCTGCAGTTCCTCGCTGCCCGTGCCCTGCCGCTCTTCGCGCAGCACAAGAGCTTCGAGCGCAGCCTGCTCCACGGGGCCTGGCACATTCAATCGGACCTGCTTCCGGTGCAGCCGGGCGGGACGACCCTCATGACCCGCGCCTACCCGGACGGGGTGGCGCCCTTTGCGAAGACCATGCTCGAGCAGATGTCGGCGGCGGAAGGGCCCATCCCGAGCGCACGCGAGGCCGCCGCGATCGAAGCCCTCGTGCGGGACGCCGACCAGCGCGGCTACGACCTCCTCTTTGTGGATGGCCCGATCTGGGAGGGCCTAGTGGATCGCCCTGAGCACCAGGCGTTCCTCGCGAAGATCCACGACTGCATCGACAAAGCCTGCGCTGGATCGGAGCGAGCGAACCGCTTGGATGTTCCCTTGCAGCCGTTCCCGAACACCGAGCTCGAGAACCCCTTCCATCTCGTTCCTGCAGCGGCCGCCCGGTACACCACAGAGCTTGCCCGGCAACTTGCGGACAGGGGACTGCCCAAGAGTCGGGACTGAGGCTGCTTAGCCTGTCGGACCCCACCGATTCCGCCTGAAAGACCTTCAGGGATTCGCCCAGGCCACCGAAGAGCCCTACGGAGTCTTTGGAAGGGGGAATATGGTGGTTATGAATTGGGCACTGCTGGGCGTGGGCGCGGCCTTGCAATCTGCTCTACAAGTTGGGGGTATGCCCGTCGCGGGTGTTCAGGCTGGTCAGAGCGCGGTGTCCGCGCCGCCGGCCGTGGCGGAGCCCCAAGAAGGGACGCCGGAGGGGACGCCGACGCCTGGGCAGGCCCAGGGTGAGCCGTCCCAGAACGACGCGATGCAGGACGGCGGAGACGGCACGGTCGCACCCGTCGCCGAGGCCGTCGCATCGGCGGTTGTCCACCGACCCCTCGTCGTGAACTCGCCGGACGGGGCCCTGCGTGCTGTTCTTGTGGGCGCTCACATCAATGCGGACGTCGCCCGAACCACCCACGCCCTCGTGGCCCAGCGCGGCCAGCTGGTGCAATGGGTGTCGCTGCCGTTTTCCGATCTGCCCGACGCCGCCGTCGCGCCCGACTCCAAGACCATTCACTGCCTGCTCCGCACGGCAGCAGGTGACGACGTCATCGATTCCATCGATCCGGCCACCGGGCTGTCGATAGGCCGCATCGCGGTGGATCCGATGCTCCCGATGGGTGCGAAGCGGGATCGGTCGATGGCGGTCACCGTTGGATATCGCGGCACCGCGCCGTGCCTCGCCTTTCCCATGGCATGCGGGACTTTGGCCCTCGTCGAATTCGACGCGGGCGAGTACGAGGTCTGTTCGTTCATTCGCCCCACACGACTCGTCTGCGGGGCGGACGCCTGGCTGGAGCAGGCGCGAGCTCTCGCGAGCCAAGGGGACTGCGACGCCGCGCTCTATGCGCTGGAAACGGCCATCGAGTCCGATCCCGCCGATCCGCGTTGTTACCGCGAGCTCGCCAATTTCCACGGCCGCCAAGGGGATTCCACGGCGAAGCTTGTGAGCTTGGAGCTCGGCATGGAGCGCCTCTTTGAGGGCGCCGGCGGAGCCGTCACCGGTTCATGGCGCGTGGGCACGCCCGAGGCGCGCCTTGCCTTGGAGTACGTCGCAGCTTCGAAGGACATTGACGGTGTCCCGGGGGCGCACCAGGCCCTCGACCGGGCCATGTCGCTCTACCCGTGCATGGCCCAGGCCGTCTTCCTGCGTGCGGAGCTTCTCTTCGAAGCCGACCGCCCGGAGGAAGCGCTTCTGGCGATCCAGGGGGCTGTTGCGCAGCTCGATCCCAACGCGGATCTCTCCGACGCCTACCACGACGTTGGTCGTTTCCTCATCAAGCACGACCGCCGGATCGAGGCCCTGCGCTATCTCGAGGACGCGTACGCCCTTGGGGAGCGGTCAGAGTTCCTGTTCCGCAGCCTTGCGACCATCTGCGAAGAAGAGGGTGAGCGGGAACGCGCCGCCACCTGGTTGTCGGAGCTGGCGAAGATGTGGCGCTCCATCCACAACGGGGAGTCGGAGCCGGGGCGGAACGCCCGCGGAGAGGCTCGCCTTGCGAAGCTCGACGCGGAGATTGCGGCGCTGCTGACGGCGCCCGCTGAGATCGAGCGCCAGCCGGAAGAGGGTCCGGAAGAGGAGCCCGGGCCGGATCAGGAGTAGCGCCCTAGCAGGCCGTTGAACAATTCAACGATCCAGAAAACCGCCCCTCGAACGCCTCGCGGCGTTGCCCAGACCCTCCAAATAGCTCGCTATTCGTCGATCTGTGCGCCTTGCGAGGCGTCCGATGGACGACATTCTGAATAGCCGACTTGTTCAACGGCCTGCTAGCGCGCTGCTTCGAGGGCCGCCGCGAGCACTTCGTCCGCGTCGAAGCCCGAGGCTTCGCCCTCAAAGCTCGGGATCAAACGGTGCCGAAGGGCGACCGAAGCGACGCTGGCTGCGTCGTCCACGGAGGCATTCTCGGCCCCGCGCAGGAGCGCGCGCGCCTTGGCGGCGAGGATGATCGACTGTCCACCCCGGAGGCCCGCGCCGTGCCGCACCATCCTTTGCACGATTTCCGGCGCTGATTCGTGCGTGGGGTGAGTGCAGAGGATCAACCGCGCGACGTATTCGGACACCGTCGACGGTGCGCTGACCTCCCGCACGTGATGCTGGAGCCGCAGCAGGGCCTCCTTCGAAAGGCAGGGGCCCGTGACTTGGCTTGCGTTGCCGGTGGTCTCTTCCAGGATCCGGACGATGTCCGCAAAATCCGGGAGCGACAGCTCCAGCTTGAACAGGAACCGATCGAGCTGGGCCTCGGGCAACGGATACGTGCCCTCCATCTCAATCGGGTTTTGGGTCGCGACCACCATGAAGGGTGGGTCGAGTTTGTGCGTGGTGTCGTGGAGCGTGACCTGGCGCTCCTGCATCGCCTCGAGAAGCGCGCTCTGTGTACGCGGGGTCGCTCGGTTGATCTCGTCGGCGAGTAGCACGTTCGTGAAGATGGGCCCTTTCTCCAGGGTCATCCCCTTCGAGCGGCCTTCGGCGTCGGTGTGCAGGATGCGGCCGCCCAGCACGTCGGTGGGCATCAGGTCCGGCGTGCACTGCAGGCGCTGGAACTTCAGGTCGACGCCGCCGCTGAGCGCGTGCACGAGGGTCGTTTTGCCGAGCCCGGGCGCACCTTCGAGGAGCACATGGCCGCCCGAGAGCAGGGCGAGGATCAGTCGCTCCACGGTGTCTTCCTGGCCGAAGAACTGTGTACACAGTCTCTCCCGCAGCTGGTCTACATTCGCGCGCAGAGACTTGATCTCTGCGTCGAGCTCGTCGAGTTCACCCAAGTTTCAGATTAGAGGCCGGAGAAGCGCCGGGCACGCATGCAGGAGAGGGTACGAAACGGCACCCGAGGCCGGTGGCGGCATCTCGCGCGATAACGAGCTTTCGGGCATCATGGATAGGAGCCGCCCACGGGCCCCCGTTGCACCCCGAGCTTCGGGCCCGTTGCGCCGCCTTTTCGACCTGATCACCAGATGGAAACCGAACCGGACATCCTCGTCCTCCCGGACGTCGAAGCGGAGAGCCGAGATCAGCTCGCGCCGCTCTGGAAGGTCGTGTGCCACGATGATCCGATCACGACGATGGACTTCGTGATCGAGGTCCTGACCAAGGTCTTTCGCCAACCCCTCGCCCGCGCCGTCGAGTTGATGTACCGCGTCCACCACTCGGGCGCCGCGGTGATCGGGCTTTGGCCCGAATCCGTGGCCCGCCGCAAGGTGGACCGCGCCCACGCTATGGCCCGCGCCGATGGCTTCCCGCTCACGTTTTCGCTGGAAGAAGAGGACTGAACGCCCCTTGTCCTACGTGCCCCACCAGCGCCGGTGGGACCTCGACGGGGTCCTACCGGCGGCGCCATTGAGTGCGCCGACCGTTCCTGCTCGCAGCCTGGCGCCTGGCGACGAGGCCCGCGTGTGGCAGGACCTCACCGCCGAGTACGACGCGCGCCTCCTCCAGGCCGAACTCGTTCGCCGAGCCCCCGGGTTCTCCCCTGAGCTTGAGCTCTTCCTCGAGGCCTGGGCCGAGGACGAAGCCAAGCACGCAGCGGCGCTCACTCGCCTTTACATGGAGGCGAGTGGCGCAACGCAAGAAGGCGTTCGCGCGCGGCTCGACGGGCGAAGCGGCGACTTTGAGCCCATGGCCTCGTTCCTTGACGACGAGTTCCGTCTCTCGGTTCTCCTCGCCTATGACGAGGCGATGAGCACCCATGGCTACGGCGCGGACATCCCGTTCTACGCATCCCTCGGGGGAACCCCCGAACGCCAGGCCGCCTTCGCCGCCGTCCTGCGGGCCCTCAAGAATGACGAGGCGGTGCACTACCGCAACGCGGTCGAACTCTTGGCGTGCCGCCACCAGGGCCGTGCCGGCGAGATCGCCCCGCTCATGGACGAGATCGTCGCGTTAGATGCCGGGCAATCCGAGTACAAGGCGACGTTCCTGCTCGACCATGCGAACGATCAGTTCGACGAGCCTGGAATGCGCAGGGTTGCGAGCGCAGTCGTTCGAACCCTCGAACGTCGCCTCTAGCCCTGGGCCGACCCCTCGTCCCTTTGGGCCTGTCCAAGGCTCACGGAGGGGCCTCGGGAGGATGTCCTTCCGATCGGGTTCGGTGTCGAAACCAAAAAACGTGGCAGGTCCAGGGGCGGGCTTGCGCGGAGGTGGGTGAGAGCGAAGTCAACTGTCATGGCTTCGGATGAGAACCACCCTTGACCCTGCGGGGTCGCCGCCGAACACGTACTCCGATGCAACGTAGAAAGAGCCCCTTCCTGCCCCTCACCCTTCCCCTTCTCCTTGGATTCGGCTCCGTGGCTTCGGCCCAGGGCGGCGGCCAAGAGGAGGCGCCGAACCTCGAGGAGATCACCGCGCAGGCCATCGCATTGAGCCTCGAGACGGTGCTCTACGACGCGCCGTCGGCCGGCGTCATTCAGGCCCGCGGCGCCACATGGAAAGGGGAGTTCACCGCTGACGGTGCGACCTACATTCCTTTCCTTGGATCGCAGGCTCCGCAGAACTTCCCCCTGACGTTTCGCCTCGAGATGGCGTCCGTCGCCGGCGTCGAACTCGAGCTCGCCGGAGCTCCGACGGTCTCCCGAACGGGCGATCGGGTGATCATCGACCACGGGCCGATCCTCGAGGTCTACGACCTGGCGCCCGAATCCATCGAGCAGTCCTTCATCCTGCCGCGGCGCAGCCACCGGGGCGAGATTCGCGTGCGCATGGCCGTTGAGTCTGAGCTCAACGGCGCCACGGCCGGCCGCGGCCTTGAGTTCCTTGGGAGCCACGGGGGCGTGCGCTACGGCGAGGCCTTTGCGCTCGACGCCGGCGGCCGCCGGGCCGATGTGGGCGCGGCCCTCCAGGGACGGTCGATCGAGCTGACGGTTCCGGATGCGTTCCCGATCGTCGGTACGGGCGAGCTCGTGATCGACCCTGTCCTCACGACGCTGAGCCCCATCAGCGGTCAGGTCGGCGCCCGTAACCCGGACGTGGCCTTCGAGAAGGACGTCGACGGCGGCGGCGTTTACGTCATCGTTTACGAGACCGGCTTCAGCAGCACGGACAAGGACCTCTACGCCATTGAACTGCGCAAGAGCACTGGATTGATCCAGAACCTCGGTGCCGTTGACATCTCGAGTGACAACACCTGCGCGCCCAAAGTCGCTGGCAACGACGGAGCGAACATGTTCCTCGTCGTCTATGAGTCCCAGGAGAGCGGCAGCACGGTCAAGCAGGTGAAAGGTCGCATTCGCATTGCGGGTTCCGATGCCATCGCGCCGCCGCGGACGCTCCACGAGGCCTCGGCCCTGGGCAACCACTTCGAACCGGATGTCGGCGGCGAGAATGAGAGCTTCGCGGGATACTGGGCCGTCGTATGGCGCCGCTCGTACTTTGGCGTCTCCACGATTCAGGGCCGCGCGGTCTCTTCAAACGGCAACACGGTGGGGGCCGTGGTCGGTCTCTCGGCCTCTGGAACGATCCTTGACAGCCAGCCGACGATCTCCGAGGGATCGGGCGACGTCGGTCCCCGCGGTGTCTTCAACATTGCCTACACCCGCGGCAGCGCTGCCACGGACCGCGACGTTTACACGGGTCAGGTGCGTGTGACGAATGCGGGGCTGGTGCGTCATACGACGGCGTTCCGGACGGGCCAGCTGGGCGATTTCCATTCGCCTGCCGTTTCGAACCTGAGCCCGACAATCCACGCCGGGTCGATGGAGCCCACCTACATCGTGGCCGTGCAGGCCGACGGCAACACGCCAGGTACGAACCAGGTCGTCGCCCTTGTGTGTGCTGGCGATCACGTGCTCTCGCTGAACAACCTGTCGACCATGGAGGATGCGTTCTTGTCCAGCGACTACGCAGCCCCCTCGGTGGTGGCCACTGGGACCGGCTTCGTGTTCTCGAACGCCACGGACGAGGGCGTCACGATGTGCAGCGCCTACCTCGCGGAGAAGGGTTCCAGTTACACCCTCGCCCTCGCTGAACGCAATCAGATCGTCCAGGTGAGCAACCACTCGAGCAACAGCAACCCCGCCCTCGTCAGCGACTGGGAGAGCGGACTGAGCACGAGCAGGGGCGCTTTTGTGGCCTACGATGCGGGCAACAGTATCGGCGCGACGGTGCGGGCCGGCTTCCTCAACCAACACTCCGGAACCCGTGCGATCGGAACGCAGTACTGCCGCGCTCAATTCAACTCGACCTTTTCCAACGGCTGGCTCGCTCTCTACGGCGGTCAAGACAGCTCGACGACCAAGATCGCCACGGCGTCGGACATGCCGGTGGGGCAGTTCACCATGCTCGTGAACTCGCGGAATTCAGGCTTCACGGCGAATCCCGGCGGTAGCCGCGGGAACCTCTGCCTCGGTAGCGGTGTCGGGCGGATGCTCGGTTCGCTCACCGCGGTCTTGCCGAGCGGGATCGCTGTGTACCTGGTCGACCCGACGGCCCTGGACACACCCTCCGGATTGACGGCGGCCCAAGCGGGTGAGACCTGGCACTTCCAGGCGTGGTACCGCGACACGTACCAGGGAGGTGCCACCTCGAACTTCACGAACGGGGTCCGAGTGGAAATCCAGTAGGCGCCCTCGCCGGTAGCGGCGCGAGGCACATAGAGAAGGAGACCGGGGCGGCAAATGCCGCCCCGGTCTCCTTCTCTGTGTGGTCCGTGTCGCTGCCGGCGATGGGGACCTCCATAACGCTCAGCTACGGTCCCCATCAGCGTCTCCGGCCCCTGGAACTGGGCCCTGGACGGGGCCCTCGGGAGAAACCTTGGGAAACCTGGCAGGGGCGGCGGCCCGACTGCGCGGAAAGGGGTGCCATGAACCCATCGCCCCAAGCAGAGCCCCCCACGAATCCCCCTCTCCGTCCTGAGCGAGGCCCCACGGGCCACCCGGAGGGCGAAGTCACCCGCATCCTGCGGGAGTCGGGGGGCGGGGCCGAAGAGGAGATTCTCCCGCTCGTCTACGACGAGCTTCGTTCGATCGCCCGGGCGCGGATGTCCCGGGAGCGGTCCGACCACACCCTCCAGGCCACGGCCCTCGTCCATGAGGCGTACGGCAGGCTGCTCGGGGACGAGCAGCCGGGCTGGGAGGATCGGCGGCAGTTCTACGCCGCCGCGGCCCAGGCCATGCAGCGGGTGCTGGTGGACCACGCCCGCCGCTCGCGGGCCCAAAAGCGGGGCGGCGATCTGCTGCGGGTCACGCTGGGAGCGCCTGAGGCGCCTGTGGAAATGGAGGGAGACCGGCTCGTGGCCCTCGACGATGCCCTCGTTGCCCTCGCCGAAGAAGATGAGCGGGCGGCCGAGGTCACCCGCCTCCGGTTCCTCGTCGGACTGACGGTCGAGGAAACTGCCCACACCCTGGGCATCTCCGAGCGCAGCGTTGCGAGGGAATGGACGTTTGCGCGGGCACGGCTGATGACTCTCCTCTCGGAGGCGAGCGCATGACTTCCCCCAAGGACATCTTTCTCGACGCCATCGACCTCGCGCCGGAGGACCGTAGGGCCTTCGTGGTCCAGCGCTGCGGCGGGAAGAAGAAGCTGGTGGGCGTGGTGATGGGGCTCCTGGAAGCCCACATCGGCACGGACGAAGTCTTCGGCCACGCGAGGGCGGCGAGCACGGGGCTTGAACCCGGCGACCGCATTGGGCCCTACGAGCTGATCGAGGAGATCGGTGAGGGCGGGTTTGCGATCGTCTGGCGCGCCCGCCAGGAAGAGCCGATTCAGCGCACAGTGGCCCTCAAGCTCTTGAAGCCCGGCCTCGAGACGCGCCACGTCCTGGCCCGCTTCGAAGCGGAGCGCAAGGCGCTGGCGCTGATGGAGCACCCCGGTATCGCCAAGGTCCTCGACGGCGGCGCGACGGAGACGGGCCGGCCGTGGTTCGCCATGGAGCTGGTCGATGGCTGTTCGATCACCGAGTACTGCGACAAGAACGGTCTCGGGAAGAGCGAGCGCCTCGGGCTTGTGCTCGAAGTGTGCCGCGCCGTCCAGCACGCCCACCAGAAGGGCGTCGTTCACCGGGACCTGAAGCCCTCCAACATACTCGTCGAGGAGTTCGACGGTCGCGCGACGGCGAAGGTGATCGACTTTGGCATCGCGAAGGCCACGAAGCCGGAGCGCGAGCCCCGCGCGACGCTGCTCACGCGGGACGGCCAGGTCGTGGGCACGCCCGCGTACATGAGTCCGGAGCAGATCGACGAATCGATTGACGTGGACACCCGTGCGGACGTTTACGCCATCGGCGCACTCCTCTACGAACTGCTCTCCGGCACGCAGCCCTTCGAAAAGGAGACCCTTGCAGAGGCCGGCCTCGCGGAGATGCTGCGGATCATCCGTGAGGTCGATCCGCCGCGGCCCAGCGTGAGGATCGGCGACACCACCCATGTCATGGCGCGGGAGATCCGTGGGGACCTCGATTGGATCGTGATGCGTTGCCTCGAGAAAGACCGCGAGCGGCGTTATGGGTCCGCCGGGATCGTGGCGGATGAGATCCAGCGGCACCTGGGGGGCGAGCCCGTCATGGCGGGTCCGCCTGACTTCGCGTATCGCGCCGTCAAGTTCGCGAAGCGCCACAGCCTGGAAATCGCGTTCGCGACGTCGGTGGCGGCGATCCTGGTGGTGGGGACCGTGACCTCGATCGCGCTCATGCTGCGCGCCAAGGCGGCCGAGGTCGGCACGGCCGTGGAACTCGCCAAGTTCGAGCAGATCTCCGGCTTCTACGAGTCCATCCTCCTGGGCGCGGACCCCGCGGTGTCCCAGGGCAAGGACACGTCACTCGTGCTCGACATTCTCGGGGACGCCGAGCGACGAGTGGAGCACGAGCTGGAGGCGAGCGACGAGGTGGAGGCCACGATTCGTCGTGCGATCGGCGGGGCGTACCGGGGCTTTGGGGAACCGGAGAAGGCCGAGGCTCAATTCCGGCGTGTGCTCGAGTTGCGGATGTCCTCGCCGGTGGCGCAGCTGTGCGCGAAGCGTGAGCTCGGGACACTGCTCATGGATGGCGGTCGCCTCGAGGAATCCGCGCCACTGCTCGAGGAGGCCGTCGAGGGGCTCGTTCGGGAGCTTGGGCCGGTCGATGAACGCTCGCTGCGTGCCCGCGCCGGTCTTGGGACGCTTCGGCGGTTGCAGGGCGAGATGGGGGCCGCTGAGGTCCTGTACAGGGCCGTCCTCGCGGATTGGACGCGCGTCTTCGGGGAAGACCACGGAAGCTCGATCATGTCCCTCAACAACCTGGCCGTCCTTCTGAAGAAGCGGGCGCAGGCAGGCGATCTCGACGAGGCGATCGAGCTGATGGAGAAGGCTGTCGATCTGGAGCGCAATGTGCACTCGGAGACGCATCCGGATCGGCTTAAGGCCCTCAACAACCTCGGTGACCTCTTGAGCAAGGTGGGCCGCGACGGGGAGGCCGTCGATTGCTTTGAAGAGGCCTTGGCGATCAAGCTGGAGGTCCTTCCCCATGGGCACAAGAGCCTGCTGATCGGGCTGAGCAACCTGGCCAGCCTGCGCCAGAAGCTGGGCCAGCTCCCGCAGGCGATGGCGCACTTCGAACGAGCGCTCGCGATGGTGGATCCGGGAGAGGACCAAACGCGCTTAACCGCGATCAAGCTTCGCTTCAACTATGGCGTCTGCCTCGACCAAGCTGGCGAGCTGGAACGCGCCTACGGGGAGTACGAAGCGTGCGTCGGGCTGGCCGAGGCGGCCTTTGGCCCAGGGTCCAAGCTGGCCCTCCAGATGGAGGGCTCAGCGGCCTGGCAGCTCGTGAAACTCGGCCGCGCCAAGGAAGCTGAACCCCGGCTCACGGCTGTGCTCGCAAAGCTCCGAGTCGCCACGCCGTCAGACACTGCTACCCTGGGGGTCATGGAGGTCCGCGTGGGGATCGCTTGGCGCGACCTCGGCATGGGGATCGAGGCGAAGGCTTCGATTGAGCATGGTCTGGCAAAGCTTCGGAGCGTGAAGGAGAGCGCCGCGATGGATCGCTGGATCAAGACCGCGCGTGGGGCTCTCGAAACATTGCGCGACGATTGAAGATCATGGGGGAATCCGGGGATTCGTGGCAGGGGGCCCGCGTCCCTTGCGCGGAGAGAAGTGAGGTCCAAGAGCGGCCTTCCTTTTCAACCAACTCCTCCAACGAACTACGAGCGCCGCCATGGCTACCCAAACGAGTCACCTCATTCCCCCGACCGAGATCCTCCATCGCCCCGTCGACTCCGCCTTCTCGCGCCGGGCCGTCTTTGCCTATGGCGTGGGCGCCTACAACGTGGGAGTTGCTGGTCTCGTGGCCCTGATCCTCGCCACCCTTGGGATCTTGCCCTTCACCGGAGGGCCCGTGGCGATCGACGGCCAAGGGTGGCGCATTGCGTTCAACCTGGGCCTCATCTCGCTCTTCGGGGTCCAGCACGCGATCATGGCGCGGCCGGCCTTCAAGCGTTGGTGGACGCAGGTCATCCCCGCGGCCGCCGAGCGGTCAACCTTCGTGGCCCTCTCCGGCATCCTGATGGGCGCCATCGTGGGGCTTTGGCAGCCGCTGCCTGAGGTGATCTGGAGCGCCGAGAACGGCGCCCTAAGAAACGCACTGCTGGGGGGCTGCGCCTTTGGCTGGGCGTACCTTCTGGCAGCCACGTTTGCCATCGACCACTTTGAGCTCTTCGGCTTGAAGCAGGTCTGGCGCAACCTCAAGGGCCTGCGCACCCCATCCCCGACCTTCCAGGCGAGGCTCATGTACCGCTTCGATCGGCACCCGATCATGACGGGCGTGCTCATCGGCCTCTGGTCGACTCCCGACCTCACCCTCGAGCGTCTTGTTCTCGCCCTGGGCTTCACGGCCTACATCGTTGTGGGCGTCGCCGTTGAGGAACGTGACCTGCGCCGGCTGCACGGTGCGCACTACCACCTCTATGCAAAGCGCGTGCGCACCATCATCCCGTTCGTGGGGATGCTCGCCAAGCGTTGATCTCCACTCGCCCCGCCGTCCTAGCGAGCCGCGACCACCATGGCGGTCGCGGCGACCTGGACCACAAGGAGCGTGAATCCCCAGCGCGCTTCCTTGGCCGCGGTGCCCCGGCGATTGAGCCAATCGGCGATGCCGAGGGCGCCGGCGGGAATCAGGTACGGGGCGATGGGAGCGAACTCGGGGTTGCCCGCGATCACCGGAGCCAGGGCCGCGAGGCACCACGGAACGACCCACATCGGCGCTCGCTTGAGCGTGGCCGAGCGCGCGGCGAAGAGCATCTGGTAGAGCCCAAAAAGTAGCACTCCGAATCCGATGGGGAGTTCGATGAGCCACCGCAGGAGCGTGCGTCCGGTGTAGTCGTCGGCGCCGGCGAGGGCGCGCTCGATCATGTGCGTGATGCGCTGGGTCTCCCCGGGGCCGCTCAGGTTGATGGCGATGGACATGCCGAGCACTGCGACCACGACGAAAAAGTTGATCGAAGCTTCCGCGCGGTACTTAGGGTGTCGCGCGACCGCCAGGGCGATCGCCGGCACGATGAGGGCGAGCTCCATGTGCAGCATGTACGCGAGGCCCCCGGCGAGGATCGCCCGCCAGTGGTAACCGCGGCGGGTCGTTTGCTCATGGTGGAAGAGCGTCCACATCACGAGGGAGGACCCGAAGAGTCCCGCGGCGTAGTCGATGGGGGACGTGGCGCCGACCCATGCGTAGGGCACGGCAAAGGCCATGAAGGCCGATGGCACGGTCGTCGTGCGGCGGAACCCAAGGGTCCGCAGGAAGGCCAAGGTCAGCGTGAGCGCGGCGCCGAAAAAGAGCCCTGAGACGAGTCGCATGAGGGTGTCGGGCGCGACGCTGTCGAAGAGCTCCTGCATGCCCTGGCCGAGGGGCAGTAGCAGGCCTTGCGTCAATTCCCTGACGCCCGCCAATCGCCGCGCGACCTCGCCGCCGGTGGTGTACGGGTCGGCGGCTGGCAGTGCCAAAGCGAGCGCGGCCGCCAGCAGGCCGTAGCCCATGTCCTGGATGCGCTCGCGCTGCTCGAGCAAACGCACCCCCCGGCGCAGGCGGAACAGCAGCCGGCGTTTGCGGGCCGCGGGTGAGACGGCCCCTGTGGGCTCGGTGGCTTCACTCATTCGACTCGGACGGACCGTCAGCCTTGGGGAGGACCTCCCCGGTGGATCGAATCAGCCAATGGGTCGCCTCGGGCCGGCCAAGCCCGCTGGGGACCTCGAGGATCCGCTGGGGGTTGCGCTCCTGGTCTGGCGGGACGATGCCCCACTTCCCAGGCTCTTTGACGTCGAAGCCGTGCCGGCGCCGGAGAAGGTACGCGAGGTCCGGATGCGTGTCTGAGTCCACAAGGATGACGTCGTCGGGTTTCACCTGCCCAGGACCTTCGGCGAACGTACCCAGGCGCGTATGTTGCCCAACGAAGGCGAACGTCACGGTGGCGGCGAGTTGAAACACCAGGCACACCGCCAGGACCTGGGCCACGCGGGCGGAATCTCCGACGCGCGTGAGTCCATTCGCGGCGATGCAAGCGACGATCGGCGCCACAAATGTCGGGGACGATGGCAGCCAGACGACGCCCAGCACGGACCAACCGATCGCCAGGAGGAACCAGCCCTTGACCCAGGGGGGCGCGGGCAACTCCTCTGGGGCGCGCTGTACCGAGAGCAGGGCGAGGGGCCAAAGGCCCCATAGCGTGATCCACCCATCGAGGCCGGATCTTGGCTGGGCGCCCGGGATCGGCCTGCTGCCCGGGTCATTGCCGAAGATGGCCGGGATCGCCATGAGCATCCCAAAGGACGCCGCAAGCACGAGAGGTGCGATCCACTTCCGTCCCCTCTTGCCTTCGACGGGCGCGGCGGCGCAGGCGATGACGAGGATCGGGAAGAGCGCCAGCGCGTCCTTCGAGACGAAGCACGCAAGCAGCCAAGCCACCGAGATGCGCACGGCGTAGCCCCGCATGCCCACTTCGCCGCGGTCCTTTGGCATCGCCATCGCAGCCAAGAGCAAGGCGCTGGTGATCACGCCCGGCAGGTAGTCGCTCGGAAGACGTGCGTGCTCCGTGAGCGCTTGGCTCAGGCACGTCAAGAGCGCGATGGCAAACGCCGTGCGCCCTGCGTAGCCGAAAGCCCGCAGCGCCACCCCGATGGCGCCCATGGCGGCGCCGAGGCAGAGCGCGGAGATCAAAAAGAACGTCGCCTCGATCCCGAGGCCCATCGTCCCGAGCGTGCGAGCCAGGAGATGGACCGGGTGGAACCCAATGTAGTCGCCGGTGGCCGCGAACTCGGTGGGGGCGGGATAGAGGGTCTTGAGATTGGGGAGGCCCGCGGCGAGAAGGGCCAGTCCGAAAGAGGCCGTGACCCAAGCGCGCATGGGCACGCTTTGGTCACGCCAATCCGCCCCGGCGGCGGCCTCGAGGAGCTCTTCCCGCGGAAAGAGGTTGCCATCTTGGGCGATGTCTAGGGAGGGCGTCACGGGGCTCAGGCGAAGAGGGTCTCGAGGATCGTGGGGTCCAGGGCGACACCGAGTTCCACATGCCCTGGCCGGGTGGGGAGGACGAACTCCGGCGCGCCCACAGCGCCCTTCTTGTCGTGCCCGAGGCCGCTGATGAGAGCGTCCGTTTGGAGGGCCGCCCCAAGGCCGTATCGGCTTCGCAGCTCGTCCATGGTCGCGGGCAACCCGAAGTGCCGCAGCCCGTCCATGGTCCTTTCGACGAGGGCGTTGGGGCTTCCCATGACCATTGCAGATGCCCGGGCCGCCAGCGCCAAGCCGACGCCGACCGCGACGCCATGGGGCACTTGGCCGTAGCCGGCGGCATGCTCGATCGCGTGGCCGAAGGTGTGCCCGAGGTTGAGCGACCGGCGCGGCCCGCGCTCCAGCGGGTCGGATGCCACCACGCGCGCCTTCGTGCGCACGCACATCGTGACCGTCCCTTGCAGGGCCTCCGGGTCGCGCGCCAAAAGTGCGGCGGCGCAGGCCTCGAGGGTGGAGAGCTCGTCCTCGCCGGCGAGGATCGCTGTTTTGAGGACCTCGCCGAGCCCACTCTCGTATTCGCCATCGGAGAGCGTCCCCAGCAGCGTCGTATCGCAGAGAACGGCGCTCGGTTGGTGGAACGTGCCCGCGAGGTTCTTGCCGCTCGCGAGGTTGACGGCGGTCTTTCCGCCGACCGAAGCGTCGACCTGCGCGAGCAGCGTTGTCGGGATCTGGACCACCGAGAGTCCGCGCTTGAAGAGCGAGGCAGCAAGCCCGGTCAAGTCGCCGATCGTGCCGCCCCCAAAGGCCAGCAGGACCGAGCCGCGGGACAGCTTCGACGCCGCGCAGAAGTCGAGCACTTGCTCGAGGACTGGAAACGTCTTTACTTGTTCGCCGCCGGCCAGGGAGAGCGCGGGCGCGTCGAAGCCCCCGGGCGCACCGTGAAGCCCGAGCACGCGCTCGTCGGCGACGAGCGCCGTGCGCCCATCAGCGGCGAATCCAGCTGCTAGCGCGGGACCCTGCGCTGCGACGCCAGGCCCCACGGTCACGTCGTAGGGCGCGGCGTCGCCAGTCAGTGCCACCCGGACCGTTTGCGCTTCGTCCGATGCCGCATCGCTATCGCCTACCGGACTGCTCACGCGGTCGGTGCCGCTTTGCGTTCGCGGCGGGCGCGCTTACGGCGGATCATTTCCTCGTAGAGCACCTTGGACTTGCGCTTGTCGGCGCGCAGGAGCATGGCGATCACGATCGTCAGCAGGATCGTGAGTCCCACGACGCCCCACTTGAACCAAACGATGGCCCTGTCTTCCTCAGGCTGGAAGACTTCGACGGACTCCATAACGAAGATCGGTGCCCGCGCCGGCTGCCCGAGGTTGTTCTCGAAGCCGTGGTTGCGGAAGAAGTACCCGCGCGCAGTGATGTAGCGGCGATCGTCGTTGTTGAGCGACTGGCGCATCATGTCCTGACGCGTGAACGGGCCGATCCACTTGATCGTCCGGACCGAGCCCTTCCACGTGCTGTTGCTGATCCAACCTTCGGTCTGGCGATCGAGGCGCAGGGGGTTGTCGCCCGCCAGGATGGAGTAGGTGTCCACGTTGACGCTGACCGGGACCTTGAATGGCTGGCCGCGGAAGGCCTCGCCGTTCTTGTGGATCTCCGTGAGGAGGTCGCTGCCGAGCTCGGGGACTTTGTCCCAGTCGACCTCGGGTCCGTGGAGCTTGGCCCGTCCCATGAGCTGCCAGAACGCGTCCCGGAACTCGCGGTTCTCGTGCAGTTGGCCGTTGGAATCGTCCTTGACTACCGCGAGGGCGGGGGCCTCCTCAGCGAGGTCGGGCGTCATGGGCAGGTCCGTCGGCTCGATGCGCAGGCCAACGATCAGCGGAGCGCTCGTGGGAGTCGACGTGCCATCACTCTCCACGGTCGCGCGATAGATCGAGTGGAACAGGCCGTCGACCCGTAGGTAATCGCCCAGCTCCACGCGACGTTCCCCGTCCTCTCGCTTCGGCGCGGAGGCCACGAGGAAGTGGATCGACCGATCGTCGATGGTTCGAAGCGTGCCGATCCAGTCGCCGCTGCTGCGACCGAGGCCCGTGCCCGTTTGGTTTTCGCGGGGCCGCTGACGCGCCGACACGACAAAGCCCCGGGCGCGGAATGGCGCCAGGCGCTGGGTCTTTGGCGACGCTTCAAGCGCGGCCTGGGCGTCCGCACCGAGCTCCGCGATGCCAAGGGCGCGCATGGAATCGGGCGTCAGAAGACGCGCATAGTCGAAGACCGCGGCCAGCGGCTCGGAGGAGAGCAGCTCTTGCTCCGCCGGCGATTCGTCCTTGATGGCTTCGAGGACCTCGGGCTGACCAAACTCCGGCACCAGGATGTCCCTCGTGGCCGGATCTTCGGGGGCGGCGCCGGACAAGCCGGCGTTCTCCTCTGAAGCCTTGTTCGCAGCCTGGTGGGTGGTGATGAGGTAGGCACCCAGTACGAGGACCGCCAGCACGCTCATGACGATTAGCCGGAGTCGATCGCGGCGGGCCAGTGCAGCGGCCTGCTCAGGGGTCATCTTCTTTTGCTTCATGGGGCGTTCTGTAACGGGCGATTCTGTCGGGGGTGCTTCTAACGGCGGCAGGCGTCCACGAAGGCCGCGAGCAAGGCGTCAGAGGGCTGCTGGTTTCGATCCGGGACCTGGATCTCGGGATGCCATTGAACGCCCAGGGCGAATCGGCGTTCAGGATGTTCAATCGCCTCCACCAGATTCTCGTCGTCCATAGCGGACACGATCCAAGGGGGAGGAATGGTTCGGAGGGCCTGGTGGTGCCTGGAGACCACCGGAACGGGCCCTATGCCGAGGATCCCCGCCAGTTTCGTGCCTTTCCGGGGCAGCACGTCGTGGATCGCGCTGTCCCGGTGTTCCCTGGCGTCCGGGCGGGCTGAGGGAATGTCCTGAAGGAGGGTCGCCCCGCCGACCAGCCCCAGGCACTGCATCCCGAAGCAGATTCCGAGGACCGGCAGGTCCCGGGCGACCGCGGCCCGGGTCAGGGCGAGGTCGAATTCTTGCTTGGGGAGGTAGGTTGCGTCGGCCGCGGGATGGGTCGCCCCAAGGCCCAGGGGCCCGGCGTGGAAATCGTCGCCGCCCGTCAGGAGGAGGCCATCGATACGGTCGAGAATTGCATCGATCTCAGCGTCCCTTTCGCCGTCGGGCCCGTGGTGGGAGGCGAGGGCCACGGGCAGCCCGCCGGCGCGCCGCACCGCATCTACGTATCGCTGGCGCAGCCGTAGCATGGGGTCTTCCGCGTGGAAGAGGGCGTTGATGGCAATGAGGGGGGCGGACATTACTGGGGCTGTCTCTTATACACATCTGACGCTGCCGACGATATGCAGTGTGTAG
>CAJXRJ010000006.1 GCA_913058555.1 uncultured bacterium | reverse complement strand
AGATCATGCCTAGTCTCGTGGGCTCGGAGATGTGTATAAGAGACAGCCCACAGCCCGCCCATGACATCTCCCTCTGGGACCTTGTCATCCCACGGTCACATCCGCAGCCAATCCCCAAGCAGGTCCGCCGGCCGCGCAAGGAGAGCTTTGTCTCCCATGAGCGCGATAGGCCGTTGAAGCAGAGTCGGCTCCTTAGCCATGGCGCTCACGAGCGCGCCTTCTGAGTCCGAAGGAGTGAGCCCCGCCGCTGCACCTTCTTTCGGCCGCAACATCTCCCCCGCCGACTTCCCGAGCCGCCCAAGGACGTCGCGGATCTCGGCCTCCGAGAGCGGATCGTCCCTGTATTCACGGTACGTATATGACTGCCCGAGCTCCTTCAGCAAAGCGACCGCCTTGCCACAGGTGCCTCAGGTGCCGGTGCAGATCAGTGTAATTTGGAGCTCAGTCATGTCTTCGTAGCCTGTGTCGAAGGACCTCGTTCGACGAGTGCCGAAAGGGGGTCTTGTTGGGACGGTTGCCTGGATCCCGGCCACCCCGGGGAGCATGCAACGTAATGGATCATGGGACCAGGCGGCTAAGGCCTGGGCGTTTCCAGCATGTGGGGCGGCGGTCCTCCCAAGGAAAGTCCGGAGGTACTGACCCGCTTCCACACCCTCGCAACACCTAACAGCAGATGCCCACCTCGCCCTCCCGGCAACTTCACAGAGGACACCATGCTCGTATCCATCACATTGGCGGCTGTCGCCCAACTTTCGCCCCCCCAGGAGCTGCAGCCCGAGAGCCTGCGTGCGACCTCGCTTCAGACGGCTGACCTGAGCGGGAACGGCCCACTCGACGTGCTCGCCTTCGTGAACCGGTCTCCCGTCGAACCGTTCGAGATCGGCCTCTGGCTCGCGGACGCCACGGGCTCCTTTGGAAGACGAAGCAACCTCGCTCCGCCCGCCGGTGAGTCGATTTGGGCCTATCGAACCGGCGATGTCGATGGCGACGGGGACGTGGATGTGGTGGGCAACCTGAGGCGCAGCACGCCCCAGACGCACAGGAACTACCTCGCGGTGTGGAGGAACCAGGGCGGCGGACAATTCGCCGCGCCGGCTCCCCTTTTTGATCCCGTTGGCCTCCCACCCGTCTACGCCTTCGACTTCCAGATCGGGGACCTGAACGGCGACGGCGTCGACGACCTCGTGCTCGGCATGGTTCCCGCGAGTGGGTTGCGAAGCCTGATGTGGATCCCCGGCCCGATCGGGGCCGCTCCGTTCGCCCAGTCGCTTCTCTCCCCGGCTGAGGTCGGACGGGCCCTGCGAATCGCCGACCTGGACGGAGACGGCGACGCGGACCTGGCCTACTCCAATGGGTCGGCCATCGGGTGGGCCCGGAACGACGGTGCAGGCTCCTTCTCGTCGGTGATCTCCGGCGC
This sequence comes from uncultured bacterium, assembly GCA_913058555.1. Lineage (GTDB taxonomy): Bacteria > Planctomycetota > UBA1135 > UBA1135 > Saltatorellus. The sequence goes on along the minus strand of CAJXRJ010000006.1, from coordinate 27,564 downwards.
CGCAACGTCGTGTGCCGATCCTGACTCGCTCTTTGTCTCCGACGCCAATGGCGACGGCCGCCCAGACATTTTGTTCGGGGAACAGATCCTCGATGTGGACTGGACGGACCCCCTCCATCCCTTGTTCACGCAAAGGACGATCGTCAGCGTCCTTTGGAACGGCGGATCGGGACCCGCGCTTCCCTGCGACGACATCCGCACGCAATCGGGCTCTTTCCTCTTCCGACCTGTGGACTTCGACAACGATGGGGATGGCGATCTACTGACGGTGGGCATGGGCCCCACGGACCCCCTGGAGCATTGCCTCCGGGTCGAGGTCGCCAGCGGCGGGGGCCTCTATCAACCGCCGGTGGAGGTGCAGCGTGAAGGCGTGTCCATTACCGACGTCATCGGCACAGATCTCGACGGTGATGGCGTGACTGAGGTCCTCTACTCACTCAGCAGCGGGACGATTCTGATCGCATCCGGCGCGGCATCTCCCGCGGTCGCACTTGAGATCCAGGGGGACGTCACCGCCGTGGTCGGGGACCTTGCGGTGCCTCACATCGCCGACCTCGACGGAGACGGTGCTCCCGAGATCGCTGCGATGTCGCCATTCGCCGGGCGAATCTGCAGCTTCCGCGGCGACGGCCAGGACAGCTTCGAAGCGGGCCATCGCTGGGGCGAAGTGCCCGCCCATCACCCGTCCGGCGCCACGTGGGCCGACTTCGACGACGACGGGGACATGGACTATGTCTTCACGGCGAGGGACACCGCTGAGATCGCGGCGCTTGAAAACCTTGGGCCGGCCGGCAGCGTGCTGCGCCCCCTCGTGCCCTCACCCATCGCGGCGCCGAGCCAGGTTCTTCTCGCGGATCTCGACGGCGATGGGATGAACGACATTGTGGCCCACGATTTCTCGAACGACAGGCTGACTTGGTACCGGCGACTGGGCACCGGAGCCTACGCCTTCGCCGCCACTCTCTCAACAGATGACAACGTCCGCGCTATCGCCCTCGAAGACGTCGACGGCGATGGCGACATCGACCTTCTATTGGACGGTCAGGCGATGGTCGCGCCTCCGGCAGTCACGAGCCGAACGACGCTCCACCGCAACGACGGCACGGGGCTCTTCGCTGCCCCAGAGACCATTGCCCAGCACCCAGTCGAGACCTTCAAATCGCACGGCCTCTTCGTTCGAGATCTAGACGGGGATGGGGCAGTGGATATTGTCCGCAATGGCGCAGGCACTTGGACCGGCCAGATTAACTACAAGACCGAGGTCCTTCGGGGCCTTGGCGGCGGCACGTTCACTCCCCCATCCCTCCTCCTCGACAACGCAGCCAAGGTAACGCTCGCAGAGGACGTCGACGGGGATGGCCGGGTCGACCTGATGTCTGTGTATGTGAATCAGCTGACCGACGCCGCCGTCGTCTACCTCCACCGTGGCCGCGGAGACGCCACCTTCCAGCCCGCGGCCCGGGTGGTCGTATCCCTAGATGAGCCCGTGAACATAGCTCTCGGCGACGTCGATTCTGACGGTGACCTAGACCTCGCAACGACCGGCATCCGATCTGGACGGGTCGAATGGTACGAGACCCTCGCGCGCGGCGAGATTGGGCAGGCCTACTGCGTCGCAACGGCGAACTCCTCAGGTGCCATTGGCCTCCTTCAGGCCTCGGGATCCGCACTCATCTCGGACGGGGACGTGACGCTCATGGCGTCGCAGCTCCCCCAGCATGCGATCGGGATGTTCGTCACGGGGACCTCGCCGCTCTCAGCCCCCATCCAGAACTCCTTGGGCACCCTGTGCGTGGGCGGACAAATCGGACGCTTCGCCCTGCCGGGAAAGATCCAGTCTTCTGGCGCGACTGGAGCCATGTCCCTGGACGTCGACCTTGGCGCGTTGCCCTCCGGAGCCGGGTTCACGGGCGCTGCGCCGGGCGAGTATCGCTACTTCCAGCTCTGGCACCGCGACGTGGTCTCGGGCGCGGCGACCTCCAACCTAACGCAGGCCGTCCGCGTCCTCAGCCTCTGAGCAAACGGACGGTCAGAGCGCCTGGGCGGCGCTCAGGCGGGAGTAGAGGCCGCCCGCCTGGCTGAGTTCCTCGTGGCTGCCGATCTCGACGACGCGGCCGGCTTCGAGGACAGCGATGCGGTCGGCGTTTCGAATCGTGCTGAGGCGGTGGGCGATCACGATGGTCGTGCGGCCCTCCATCATCTTCTCCAGGGCGGCCTGGACGATCGCCTCGCTCTCGGTGTCGAGGGCGCTGGTGGCCTCGTCGAGGAGCAGGAGCTCGGGATCGCGCAGGAGGGCGCGGGCGATGGTGATGCGCTGGCGCTGGCCACCGGACAGGCGCGTGCCCGCGTCCTTGACGTTGGTCTCGTAGCCGTCAGGGAGCTCCGAGACGAATTCGTGAATGTTCGCGGCCTCCGCGGCGGCGATGACTTCATCCATGGAGGCGTCGGGTTTGCCGTACCGAATGTTCTCGGCCACCGACGCGTGGAAGAGGAACGGCGACTGGGTCACAAGGGCATAGCGTGAGGTCCAGGAATCAAAGGAGACCTCGCTCAAGTCGTGGCCATCGACGGCGATCCGGCCTGCGGAGGGATCCACGAACCGGGCGACGAGATCGAGCAGCGTGCTCTTGCCGGAACCACTGGGCCCGACGAGCGCCAAGGTCTCCCCCGGACGCACTTCGAGATTGATGGACGCGAGCCCGAAGCTCTTGCCCTCGCCGGCTTCCACGGGGTCGCCGTTCTCGTCCACGTCCACGGGGTACTCGAAGCCGACGTCCTCAAAACGAATGCCGGAACCGAGGGCTTTGAGCTCGACCGGGTTGTCCGACTCGTTGAGATCGGGCTCTTCTTCGAGCACATCCAGCAGGCGCTGGGCCGACCCCTGTGCCTCCGAAACCTGCGCGATGACGCGCGTGGTGCGCTTCAGATGCGATGAGGCCTGGCTGATCATCAGGAAGAACGTGAGCATCTCGCCGCCGCCCAGCTCTTCCTTGTCGATGACAACCATGCCCACCACCACAACCACGACCGCGATGCCGAAGTTGGTAAAGAAGATTGTCCAGGCCCGTGAGAGCACCGACGCGCGGATCATCTTCATCGTCGCGCGCAGGTACCCGTCGTTGGTCTCAGCGAAACGCTCGAGCTCGCGCTCCTCGGCACGGTAGGCCTTGACCGTCCGCACGCCCTGGAACATCTGGGTCAGCACCTGGAAGGTGTTGCCGAGCTGGGACGCGCTCTTGTGGCTGCCCTTGCGGACCTTGCGCACGAGAATCGCCACCGGCACGATGAAGATGGGCAGCCCAAGGAGCACGAAGAGGGTCACCTGCCACGAGATCGCGAGGGCAATCCCGATGCTGACGAGGAACATCAACGGTTCCTGGACGAGGTCCTTCAGAATCAGCTGCACGATCTGGGTCGTGCGGCCCACATCGCTGCTGATGCGGGAGAGTAGGTCTCCGAACTGCCTGCCCGTGTGATAGCGCATCGATAGCCCCATCAGGTGACGCGCAAGCTGCATGCGCAAAGACACCACCATGCGCAGGCTGACCAGACCGGACATCACGCCCATGAGGTACTGGAAGATCGCGGCGAAGAACGCCATGGCCGCAACGATCCCGCCCACGCACCAAAGGGCATCCATCCGGGCCTTGTCGCGCACGTCTTTCACGTCGCTCGACAGGAGCGCGGGATCGCCGAGGATGAACTCCTCCGCGTCCCCCTTGACGTCATCGAACCAAGCTTCGATGCGCGGGAACATGCCAGGCTCCTCAGGCTCCGCCGGCGCTTCCACCTTGGAGGGAAAGAGCGCCTCCCACGTCGGGAGCAACAGGAGGAAGGTCCCCTGCTGAAGGATGGCGCTCGCCATCCCGAAGACAACGACGAGAACAAGCGCGCCGATGTGGGGCGCGGCGTGGGGCTTGAGCAGCCGGGAGAGATCGCCGAGGCGGTTCATGGGGCGGTAAGGGTAGCGATCTCGACGCGTCAAACGCAGGAAGCGCTGGCGATCCGAAGATCGCCAGCGCTTCCCGCCCTCCCAGGACGTGCCTGGGAGCCCAAAATCGGGCTTCGTCCGGAGCCTTACAGCCCGGTCAGCTCAGCGGCCCCGAGGGCCTCGTGGCAATAGGCCTGGAAGCTCTTACGCAGCCAGTCCTCACGGAGCATCGCCTTGTGGTTCTCGGTCTGGAGGTTCAGCGGGTTCGTCGGAGCACTACGGGCCTTGAGATAGATGATGTAGTAGCCCTGGGGACCCCGGAAGGGGCCAGCCACGGTGCCAGGCTCCATGTCGAAGAACATGGTGTCGACGACCGCGAAGTCGGACAGGTAGTGCTCGTACTCGGACTCGCCGATCGCGCGCTTCATGTCGTTGCGGGTCATCGCTTGATCCCGGAACGCGCCGTAGTTCTTGAGGCCAAACTCAGGGGGGCCCTTGCCCACCGCGGGGAGGGGCGGATCCCAGAAGTCACTGTTCTGACGCAGGAAGTCCGTCCACCAGCGATCGAAGGGCATCAAGTCCGACGCGAAGGGCTGTCCGGTCTGGGCAGCGAGGGCCCGGGCCTTCTCGTTCTCCGCCGCCTTCGCAAGCTGCGCGTCGATCTGGCTGCGGATCTTGAGGGCGCGGTCGTAGGCGGCCTGCCAGCCGTCTTCCTTCCAGTCGTAGTTGAGGAAGTCGAAGGCGGACACGAGCAGCGTATCGGCGTGGCACTTAGCAAGGCCCATGATGCCGTTGGCGATGGGCAGGTGCTCTTGGAGCTTGGGGTGGAGCCCGCCCTCAGGCTGGTCCTGGAAGATGTCCTCGTGCAGCGCCTTGTAGGACTCCACCAGGTGGAAGTGCTCCTCGTACGCTTCGGGGGAGGGGAATCCGTGGCCCTGGAGCGCCATGAAGTCGAAGTTGAACATCGACGGGGCCATCGCCTCGCGCTGGTTGTCGACGGTGACGCGGAACTCATCGATGTCGATGAGCACGTCCGCGGCGGTGAGCTTCTGGCGAGCCGCTTCCATCAGCGCGAGGGCCAGCTTGGCGTCCTCGATGTCCTGCACCGAGAAGTACTCCTTCATCTCGCCGTAGACATCATCGGTCTCGATCTCAGCGGTCCAGTCGCCGCCGTCGATGATCATGACGAGGTTCTCCGGAATGCCGTCGGATCCGGTCTTCACCTCAGCGAGGCTCCAAAGCGCGCTCATGACGAAGTCGCGCAGGATCTGCATCATCATCTCCTGCTCGGGGACGATGGGCTCTCCGGTCTCGATGCTCACCTGGAGGCGTCGCTCGTACTCCTTTTGGTAGTCGGCGATGAGGTCCACCTGGGGGGAACCGAGGTTGATCGCTTCAATCGAAAGCGCCGGCCAGGTGTCCGGGTGGCCCGGGAAGAACAGCTGGTCGAACTCGGTCGTCTGGCGCACCTGATCGCGGTACCAGTCGCCGGAGCGGTACGCACGGCGCAGCTCCGTCTCATAGCTCAGCGAAGGGTACCGCTCCGTGAAGGACGCTTTTTCCTTCTCGAGGCGGCGCGTCACCGCGCCGGGGTCGTAGTCGAAGTCCTTCATTCGGGCGTCGACGGCGGCCTCGAGGGCGGCGTCGTCGAGGTCTTCGCCCTTGTCGAGGATCTGCTCGCGCACCTCGGTCCTGCGAAGCTTGCGCTCGTGATCCATCAGGATCTGGAGCTTGCGAGCATCGAGGGCGTTGCGGCCCGGCCCGTAGACGAGGTACCGCTTGATCGCGAGGTCCGAGATTCGGACTCCGTTGACCGTGACCGGGTCTCCGAACTCCGAATCGCCCGCTTGGGGCAGGACGGTGGCCCGCAGGGAGACTTCGGCGGCGCTCTCAGTTTCGAGGAAGGCGCCGGTCGAAAGCGGCGCGGCTACGGCGGATGCCGTCGCGAGGGCCGCGGCGCTAAAGGCGGCCGGCAAGCCGATGGGGAGGAGGGGGTGTTTCTTCATGGTCCTGGAAGGCCCCAGGCCGAGGACATCGGCTTGGCGGGCGCAGAAGACTACGGGCGTAAATCGAGAGTGAGAGAGGAAAGTCAGGGTCGACCCGTGATTTTGTTCACTGGACGCACGCAAGGCGGCTGGCGATGGCCCCGCAAGGACGATTTCGGCCGGTTGCCCGTGTTCACTGGAGCCCCTCCGCTACCGTGGTGCGCCGATATGACGTACCCGACCCGCACCATCGCTCTCCTTTGCGAGCTCCTTCACCCCCCGGTGCCGCCGGACCCCCGCCCCATTCAGAGGCTCCACAATGAGATGTTCGAGGGGGGACAACCCGCCTACGCGGGCTTCCAGGTCAGCGCCCTCGGCCCGGTCCTCTCCAACCCCGTGGCGACCCCAGGCGGCGTCTCGCAGGTGGCTTTCCTGGCCGACCGGTTCCAGTTCCGGGAAGAGCGCGGCAGTTTGACGCACGAGACATTCGCCGCCCAGGTACGGGAAATCGCTGAGCGCGCGGCTCCCCTCCGGGGCGTCCCGGTGTACTCCGGCCAGCAGATCGTCCTCCGGAGCCTCGTTAACCCGAAAACGACCTCCGACACCCGCACGTTCCTCCGCCGCCGGGTTTTCGGATTCGGGGACGAGCTCGACGCCCTCGGGCGCTCGCCCCAGCTCGTGGGGCTGCGCCTGGGATTCGGGCCAGACTCCGAAGAGGAGAACGCCTTCGGCCTTCGGATTGAGTCTTACAACCCCGATCCACGGTCCCTCTATATAGAGGTGCAGGGCTCCTTCGGTCCCGCGGTGGCTTCCCAGGGACTCGAAGCCCTCGAGACCAACGTCCTGAGGACCTACGGCTTCCTCGTGGAGAAGGTCCTCCCGTTCCTCGCGACCTTCGATCGGCGTGAGACCGATGGAAACGGCACTCCCCCCACCGACTAGACCGCCCATGGACCCACAGAACTCCGAAGGCCCCCCCCGTAGACGCCCGGGACGGCTGCGGGGAGCGACCCTGGCCGCCGGCCTTGCCGCCCTCCTCCTGCCCCAGGGGCTCCTCTCCTGCGGGACAGACCCTGAGAGCCCTGAAACGACCGAGGAAACAACGGTCGATTGGGAGCCAGGCACGGTGCTATCCGTCGGCGGCGAGGGAGTGACCGGCGCCGAGATCGACCGCTACGTGGACATGGTGCACAAGATCGAGCCCCACCTCGTGAAGCGCGATCACCGCCGGAAGGCCCTCAGCAACGTGGTCCTTCCCATTGCCGTGGGCCGGGCCCTCGTCCCCGAGGCCGACCGCTTCGCCGCATTCGAAGAGGCTGAGCGCCTGGCCACGGCGGCGAAGGAGACGGGACAAGTGCCGGAGGGCGGAGCCGAGGTGCAGTACCTCACCGGGACCTGGAAGGAAGTGGGGATGACGATCTGGAACGAGGCCCAATCCACCGAGCCGGGCTCGTTCACGGGTGTCATCGAGACGCCAGGCGCATGGAGCTTTGCGCACATTCTCGCGGTGAACGTCGAGCCCGGCGAGGCCTTCGGCCCCCTGACGGAGGTCACCGTCCAGCGGTATGACGTCTACTACTACGACCGTGAAGGCATGCGCGACCTGATCCAAGACGGGCTCGACCAGCTCCCGATCGAAGTGATCGACCCCGAATGGGAGGCCGTCATTCCGCCCCTCTACCTCTACCCCTCCAGGAACAAGCAGTGATCCGATCCATCCTCATCGCCGTTGCCATCGGAGCCCCGCTCGCGTCGCCATCACTCGCGGCTGCCACTGCTCCCATCCTTTCGGCTCCCGCCATTACGGCCCAGGCCGAAGCCCTCCAGGAGAAGGCCAGCGAATGGCCCGACGCCCCCGGCCGTGAGGCCATGACCAAGACCATCCTGAAGCTCAAGAAGGCCACCACCGATGAGATGGCGAGGCAGGGGGCCGAAGAGATCCGAACGGCCGGCGCCGGCGCGGCTCCTTCGCTCCTGCGGGCCCTGGGCAAGGAGAGGGACAAGGGGGCACGCGCGCGCCTCATGGAGGCCCTCGACTCGATCACGAAACCCGAGCACACGCGCCTCCTCGCCAAGGAATTCTCGAGCAAGAAAGAGCACACACAGGCCTACGTCCTGCGCCGCGTCGCAGAGCTCGGTGACGCGGGACTCAAGGACGACGCCGCGGACCTCTGGAAAGGGCTCGTTGCCATGCGCGCGAACCCCAAGAAAAAGGACAAGGTCGACGATGACCATGAACGCCGCGTGGCGATCCTGCTCATGTCTTGCGGGTCCCCCGACAGTCTCCCGCTCGTGCTCGAGTTGGCTGGATCGAAGGGCTTCAAGAACTGGCGGACGCACCTGCAGGCCGCGGCGGAAAGCGCGAAAAGCGCTGGCCCAGAAGTGGGCACCGCCATCGCCGCCCACATGACAAAAGCCAAGGGCATGCGCGAACAGCTCGGCACCCTTCGACTCCTTACGTTCGCCGGCTCAAAAGAACACGCCGCCGCCGTGAAGCCCGCCCTCGACTCGAACGACAGCCCCGTCAAGATCGCCGCGATCAACGCCCTTCGCCGCCTCGTCGATGGCGATGATCCCATTGAGAAGCTCTCCACCTTCGACGCCATCGAACGCGCGAACAAGTGGAAGACGCGTATTTGACGACGGCCCCTTCCCGCCCGACGACTCTCCTGACCCACATGGCCAGAACCCTCCATTCGAGGCTATCCTCAGCCCTTTCCGCCGCTTCCGTGGTGCTGCCATTGGCGATCCCCGCGTCCATGGCGGCCGCCACCCTGGCCCAGCCCGCCATCGCCCAGAAGCTGATCGACCGGGACAAGCCCAAGACAGATCCCGCCAACGACCCTTACACCCGGGGCGGCGACCCTGAGCTCGTCAAGGCGGTGGGCTACGTTTCGATGAAGGACATGGAGTTTGGTCCCACGGGCGAGACCTCCGGCTCGATCGGGGCGTTCCTCTCGTTCGTCGACCTGCGCTTCATCGAGACCGAGCACTTTCGCCTCGGCATCGCCTTGCCAAAGATCAAGGTCACCGGTTCCGAGCGTGACAAGCTGCGGGAAGAGCTCACACGCCTCAAGGAGAGTTTGCCCGACATCGATCCGCGGATCCGCGTGCTCGATCCATGGCTCCGTGCGCACCTCTACGCCCAGCGCCTCGAGGAGCACTATGCGAAGATCCAGACGTTCCTCGGGGTCACCCAGGACCAATTCACGGGTACCGCAGAGGGCTGGGATGGCACCGGGAAGTACATGGGGATCGGGCCCCACATGGGCCAGAGCGGCAAGTACGAGGTCGTGCTTTTCCCGTCCCTCGGAGCGCACCGAGAGTTCATGGGCAAGAAGCTCGGGCTGACCTCCAAGCTGACCCAGCAACACAACTACATCGACCGGGACAGCCTGGCGATCATCATCCACACCGACCAAGACGGTTTGCGCGTCGATGAGGCGCTCCATGGGCACCTGGTTCACAGCCTGACCCAGACCCTGCTCAAGGGCTACAAGCACTACTCCTACGAGCCCCCGATTTGGGTCATCGAAGGCTGTGCCCACTACTTCGAGCGCCAGCTGAACCCCCGCTTCAACTCCTTCACCTCGTCCGAGGGAGGGGCGCCCATCCGGATCCGCAAAGAGGACTGGAACGAGCCAGTGAAGAAGATGGTGTCCTCAAAAAAGGCGCCCTCGATTGCTTCGATCATGTCCAAGAGGGCCTTCGCCGAGCTGGACAAGAACGACCACCTCTTCTCGTGGGCCCTCATCGACTATCTCGAAACGGCCCACCCTGGCTTCCTGATCAAGTACTTCGACCTGATCTCAGCCCTGAAGAATGACGAGGGAATCGACGACGCCTCCGAGATGCTCAACGTCCAGCGGACGCTCTTCAAGGAGGAGCTCGGCATGAACTACCCCGAATTCGACCGGGCCTGGGCGGCCTGGGTCGAAGAGAACTACTAAGCAGCGGCTCACGACGAAGGCCCCCTCCGCCATGCGGAGGGGGCCTTCTTGGTATCCGGCGGCCCCCAGGGTCTCCAAACAGGACAGTGACCTACCACTGCACGCGTCAGATGACCGCCCAAAGCGCGTCGAGCCTCGATTGGAGCCGGACCCTAGCCCGTTCGAGTCGGGTATCCTATGGGGACGTCGGTAGCACGAGTTGGGGCTCTGCGAACGGTTCGCAAGGATCGAGGCGCACTCAGGCGACCCCAGATGCCGATTACTTGGGGGACGATTGGCGCCCGGCCGCGCTCGCGTTCCCTCGGTTTCTCGATCCGGCTTCACTCCTCTGTTTCGCACAACGGCACCTCCCCACCGCTTCATCCCCCCCTGGGGCCGCACATGATCCAGCGCAAGAAACGCATCGTCCTCTTCCTGCCCCATCGGGCCGACCCGGATGAGGGAGTGCGTGTAGCTGCGGACCTGCTGCCGCTCGAGCTCCTGCAGATCGCTGCCTGGCCCGTCGAGGACGGCTACGAGGTCGTGCTGATCGACGCGATGGTGCACGACGACTACATGGAGCAGCTCATGGAGGTCTGCGACGGCGCGATGCTCTTCGCGACGTCCTGCATCCTCGGCTTCCAGGTCGCCCACGGCGCCCGCATCGCCAAGGCCATCCGCGAGCGTTTCCCCAGCCTCCCCATTATCTGGGGCGGCTGGTTCCCGAGCGTTGCGCCCGAGCTCTACTTCGAAGAGGGCATCGCCGACGCCGTGGCCCTCGGCCAAGGCGAGATCACCTTCCGCGAGATCGTCCAAGCCATCGACGCCGGCGAGTCCCTCGAGAGCGTCAACGGTCTCCTGATCGAGCGCGACGGCAAGCCTTTCTACACCCCCCACCGCGAGGTGGTTGGCTTCGACAAGTTCCCCGACGCCCCGTGGCACCTCATCAACTACGAGGACTACGTCGAGCGTCAGCAGAACCCGGGCCCGTGGAAGATGCGCCACAAGTATCCGGATCCCTGGGAGATGCCGGCGGGCACGCCGGTGCGCGGGTTCTCGTACTTCTCAAGCTTCGGCTGCCCGGAGCCCTGCACCTTCTGCTGCTCGCCCATGGTGACCGGCCGGCGCTGGAAGGCCATCCCCGGCAAGCAGACGGCCGAACGCCTGCTCGAGCTGCACGACCGCTTCAAGTTCAACGTGATGCGATTCCAAGACGCCAACTTTGGCGTCGCGGAGAAACGCTCCAACCAGTTCTGTGACACGCTCACCGAAGCTGGCTCACCGTTCTGGTGGTCGGGTTGCTACGAAGTCGAGACCATCGCGCGCTACAAGGCTGAGTCCCTCGACAAGCTCAAGGAATCGAACTGCCACATGGTCAGCTTCGGTGCTGAGGCCGGCTCCGCCGAGCAGCAGGCGGTCATCAAGAAGAACATCGACACCGGGCACTTCGAGTCGAGCATCAGGGAAATGTACGACCGCGGCATCACCACCGGCTGCTCCTGGATCATCGGCTACCCCGGCGAGACCGAGGAGTCGATGTTCGAGACCCTGCGCCGTGCTTCAGAGATGAAGTACAAGTTCCCGCGGGCCGCCTCCGACGTCTTCCCCTTCCGCCCCATCCCGGGCACCGAGGACTTCGACAAGGCCGTGCGCCTCGGCTACAAGGCCCCGCGCACCCTCGAAGAGTGGGGCGGGTGCCTCGAGTACCGCGAGTCCTTCGACGACATCCATATCCCCGAGGACGTCCTCCGCACGTGGAAGCGCTACGGCGTCGCGTCGACGTTCTACGACGGGCTTGTGATGGAAGGCGCCGAATGGTTCCGGGCCGTGCTCAAGCGCGTCTCCGGCTGGCGCCTGAAGACAGGCCGCTACGGATTCCCCATCGAACACAAAGCCTTCCATAGCTACGTCAAGATGACGAAGCAGACCAAAGCCGACAAGCTCGGCCAGAAGACCGAGGCGGTCGAACTGCCCGGAATCGACCGCACTGTTGGTGTGACCACGAGCGCACCTGTGTATTCCCGCCCCTCTGACTCCAGCGAGGCGTCCTGAGGATCGGCGCAGCCGACCCCTCTCCGCGCAGCAGCTCCACGTCCGAAGCCGTCCTATGATCCAGCGTAAGAACAAGATCGTCCTCTTCCTCCCCCACCGCGCCGACCCGGCGCGAGGGGAACGATTCAGCGCCGACCTCCTCCCGCTCGAGCTCCTCCAGATCGCCTCCGGCCCCATCGCCGACGGCTATGAGGTGGTGATGATCGACGCGATGATCGAGCCGGACTACCTCAAGAAGATCGACGAGGCCTGCGAGGGCGCTCTGCTCTTCGCGTCCTCCTCGATCCTCGGCTACCAGGTGTACGACGGCTACGTCGCCGCCAAGATGGTCCGCGAGAAGCACCCGAACCTGCCCATCATCTGGGGCGGCTGGTTCCCGAGCGTCACGCCGGAGATGTACCTGAACTCAGGGGTCGCGGACGCCGTGGGCATCGGCCAGGGCGAGATCACGTTCCGCAACGTCGTCAACGCCGTGGCTTCCGGCGAAGACCTCGCGAACGTGCCCGGCCTCGCGATCAAGCGCGATGGCCGAGTGATGTACACCGACAACCAGCCCGTGGTCGGCTTCAACCAGTTCGAGCCGGTCCCTTGGCACTTGCTCGAGTACGACCGCTACGTCGACCTGCAGCTGGCGCCGTCCGGCAACATGAAGGTCCGCCACCGGTTCCCCCTCCCCGGGCACTGGACGCCGGACAACCCGCCCAAGGGCTTCTCGATGTTCTCGAGCTTCGGCTGCCCGGAGCCCTGCACCTTCTGCTGCTCGCCCAGGCTTACGGGTCGACGCTGGAAGGCCATCCCCGGCAAGCAGCTCGCGGAAGAGGTCGCCGAACTCCAGCAGCGCTTCGGCTTCGACGTGCTCCGCTTCCAGGACGCGAACTTCGGCGTCGCCGAGAAGCGCACCAAAGAGTTCTGCGAGGCCCTCGTGGACCTCAAGGTCCCGATCCACTGGAACGGCACGATCGAAATCGAAACGATCATGCGGTACAAGGAACCGACCCTCGACTTGCTCGAAGAGTCCAAGTGCCATCTCCTCTGGCTTGGCGCCGAAGCAGGCACCAAGGAGATGCAGGAGCGCATCAAGAAGAACATCGGCATCGACAACATTCCGATCGCCGTAGGTGAACTGGTCAAGCGCAACATCGTGCCCGGCACCTTCTGGATCATCGGTTACCCCGGCGAGACCGAAGAGTCCATGGCCGCCACCCTCAAGGCCGCCGCCCACCTCAAGTACCTCTATCCCACCGCCGGCTCGGACGTCTACCCGTTCCGCCCCATCCCCGGCACCGAGGACTTCGACCAGGCCATCAAGGACGGCTACGAGCCGCCCAAGACCTTCCACGACTGGGGCAACTGCTTCGAGTACAAGTACAACTCGCAGAACTCCGCCCTTCCGGAGTCCATCCGGAACACCTGGTCGCGCTACAACAACACCGCCGCGATCTACGACATGCACGTCAACGAGGGTCCGATGTGGATGCGCCGCGCCCTCTCCAAGATCGCCGGCCGCCGCCTCCAGCGCGGCTCCTACGGCTTCCCAGTCGAGCAGAAACTCTTCGACCTCTACGTCCGCGCCACCGGCCAATCCCAGGAGAACCTCTCCGAGGAATACGCCCAGCTCCAACCGGAGACCCACGCGCAGATCACCGAGGAGAAATCCACCGAGGGCAAAGTCGCGGTCTAGCCAGCTAGGACAGCGAACAGATAAGAAGCGGCCCGGCCGTCCCGATGGGACGTCCGGGCCGCTTTGATTTCCATAAGAGCTGAAGGCGTCGCCCGGGCGAGATCGGCACCCGGCCTTTGACTGACCTCGCACCTGGGTGCGCTAGTGGATGACCTTGCCGTAGATCAGCTTCTCGAACTCGGCGCCTTCTTCGCCATTGCGATCGACACCGTCTTGGTCGTCGCCCCAATGAACCAGTTCGTGGAGGAGGGTGACGCCGAGGAGATAGACGTTGCCGGCGCGGGACTTGCGGATGCCCCTGCCGGATTCGAAGTTGCGCACGAGGTTGGTGTCGACGCGGATCTCGTTGGACTTGATGTTGGGCGTGAACTCACCGACGGCGTTCACGAGGGCTGTGACCTTGATGGTGGGTCCTTGTCCCCACTTGAGGGCCGCCATCAGCTTGTTCTTCTTGAGCTGCCCGATCTTTCGCATGGCGCTCATCATGCCGGGGGCCTTGACGACGTCGGGCAGGTCGTTCTTCACGTAGTAGGCCATCTTCGGGTACGTCTTGATGTCGGCGGCGCTCATCTTCATGGCAGGCTCTTTGGGCGAGGGAGGGTGGAGGTTCGGAACGGCTGAGGCGGGAGGCGGGGAACCCCGCGTTGGGCGGAGGTGCTGTGCCTCCAATGCCGATCATCGTCCGATCCTGACGGGCGTTGCGCGCTGGCCGTGAGCGTCCCCGTGGCTCCAACTCCTGGGGAGCTAGTGGTGCCGCTACCTCTGCTGCAGCAGGAAGGTGGTCAATTCATACCAGAGGGCGCGGGAGCCCTCGAACTTCGACCAGAGCGCCCGGGAGCCGTGCTGGCCGGCGGCGGCGGGAACGAAACCCCACTTGAGCGTGCCCTCGGGTCCGGGAATGGCGGCGAACATGGCGGCCCAGTCGTCCGCCTCGTCCTTGGCGGAGCTAACGAAGACCGGAACCGCCACCGTCTTGGCCGCCGTCTCGATGAGCTTCGGTTGGTCCCGCCCAAAATACTCGCCGGGCGACAACGACACGACGGCGTCGACGGCCTTGGGATGTTCGCCGGCGATCTTCAGCGCGAGGCTCGCCGAGTAGGAGGAGCCCAGGAGCAGGACCTTGCCCGCGCCGAGGTCCCGTGCCCACGCGATGCCCGCGAGGATGTCAGGCTCCGCGTCTAGGTAGGCCATGGGCAAGCCCTTGGCTTTGGCGCGTGCAGCGGTCTCGTTCAGGACTTCGTTGACCGCACCGCCGGAGCGCTGGTCGAGCGCAAGCACGTTGAATCCAAGCGCCGTGAGCCGCGGCGCAGTCCCACGGTATTCGCCGCGGGACCAACCCGCTTGGTGGCTGACGACGATCCACGGGGCCGACACCGGATGGGGTCCGTACATCTCCGCCGTGACCATCAGGCCGTCCGCACTCGGGAACTCGACCTTCTTGAACTTCGAGCCCGCGATCACACCGCCCAAGTGATGGACGATCTGATCCGCAAGGTCGTCGTTCCCCTCGAGCAACGCTGCTCCGTGCTTGGAAGACCCCGCCACGATGAGCGCCCGCGACGAACCGCTGGACATGGCCTCCAACTCCTTGGCCCAGCGGGCCCGGGCCCCGCCCTGTTCCTTCTCCCCCGCGATGAAGAGCAGTGAATGCAAGTGATCGAGTTTCTCACCCGCCAAGCTCTGGGCGGCCTCGGTCTTGCCGCTCATGAAGACGCCGCCGCAGGCGCCGAGCTTCTGAATCGCCACGCAGGCCAGGTTCCCACCGACCGAGGAACCGACCACAGCGATCTTGGTGCCATCGATCGATTCATGGCCGTCCAGAAACTCCATGGCCGCGGCTACATCGTTCGGCGCCCCATCCGCATCGTTGAAGAAGCTGCGCCAGTCCTTGATCTGTCCGCCCGTCGCCCCGTGGCCGCGCAGGTCGATGGCCAAGGTAGCCCACCCGCGATCGACGAGCTGGGGCTGTAGCGTGGCCCACTCTGTCCGGTCCTGGCCGCCGCCGTGGACCAGCAAGACGGCGGGGATCCCTGAGAAGATGTCGCCGGGCGGAAGGGTGAAAGTGCCGCACACTTCGACGCCGTCCTCCGCCTTGAACTTGACCTCGGTGCCCCCGACCGAGGCGTGAGCGGAGACGGAGGAGAAACTGAAGCTCAACGCGGCGCCTAGCAGGAACGTGAATCGCATCTCCCGAGGGTACCTTGCCTCCACCCACTGCGGGACCGGGGGCCAACGATCTGAACGCTCGTCTACGGGGCGCCCTTCCGCCATGGAGGTAACGCGACGGACTTGGCCCCTCTCTTTGGGTTCGCTCTTTCCCTAGCCGTTCCGGCACGGTGGGTTGGGGCGTATCCTCCCCGTACGGGGCCCCGACTGACCGCGCCAGGCAAAAGGCACCCCCCCACCGACACTTACGGGGATGCGAGCCCAATCATCGAAGTCACCTTGGAAAGGGACCCAGTCCCTGGGGGGACGATGGGTGAGGAGCGATTTCACCGGTGAATCTGAGTTTCCTCCCAACGGTAGGCGCTCGCCTGGGATGAGGAAGATGCCTGTCCAAGATGGCCACGTGCCCGACCTGACCCATGATGATCTCCCTCCTCGCCGCCCTCCCCATTGCCTGGGGCCCCTCGCTCCCCGCGCTGATCAAGACCGTTCCCGCCGAGGCCCCCTCAGGGAGCCGAAGCCGGTTCACCGGGGCCGCTGCCCCCTCCGCGGAAGGGCCCGACGAGATCGCGCGCGCCCTGGAACTCCGTAACGCCTCCGGTGCGCTTTGGAGAGAGGGCCGGTACGCGGAAGCCGCCGGGAGCCTCCGCGCGGCCCTCGAGATCTACGAGTCGATCAACGAAGCCGATCGGGACCCGAAGGGGTTTCTCGTGGAGCGCGCGAAGACGCTTCGGGCCATCGTTTGGAACGACCTCCGCGCGGGCAGCCGCGGAACAGGGCTCGACGCCTTCGAATCGCTCGTGGCGTTGCGCAAGCTCGACCCGAAAGGCGCTCAGCCCGTTGAGACAGAGCTCCGATCCGCCCACGCCGCGGTCTACGAACACGCGGCGGCGCAGAAGACGGCCCCCGAGATGGAGAGCGTTTGGGAGCGCACGCTTGGGATCTACAAGGACGCAGGGGACAAGCGTGGGCTCCATCAGGTGATGCACGATCGCGCGGGTATGTACGGATCCCTGGGTGACGCGGCGCGGGAGCGGCGGGAGCTAGCAGCAGTCATCAAGCTGCGCCTTTCGAACAAGGACCATGACGGTGCCAACTGGAGCCGCAACAACCTCGCCTACTGCCACATCCAAAGCGGAGACCACGCGGCGGCCCTCGAATTCCTGAGCGCAGCGCTCGCAGACATGCGCAAGGGAAGGGGCGTCGTCGTCCAAGCAGCCGCCGGCTACAACCTATTGGAACTCTCGAAAGGCATTGCCGAGGGAGGGAGACCCGATAGGAAAGTGGTCGGCAACCTGTGGGGCCTCGCGGAGGCGGAGGCTCGCTCGTCGAGTCCTGCCATCGTCCCGCCGGAGCGGCTACTCGCGGCCGCAATGGATGCGGAGGTCGCACGAGTGGGCGCCGCGCGGGCGACGGGCGGAGCCCTGGGGCTTCTGAAGAGGATCCCCGGCGTTCCGGCGTCCGTAGGCGCTGACCTGCGGCTCCACGCGGCGGAAGTGCTGATCGCCGCCGGCGAAGGCTCCGACGCACGCGGCATCCTCGACGCCACGGTGCTCGAGGAGACCGCGGTGCGCCCCTACCTCCACGTGCGAAAGCTGATCGCCCTCGCCGAGGCGTCGGCAGCACTGGAGGACGGATCCGCCTACGACGCGGCAGCCGCCGCCGCCATCGAGGCCCTTGACTCCCTGGACCATGACGGTACCAGCCGCGAGGGACTGCCGCGACTTGCCGAGGCCGGCAGAGCCTTCCCGAACAGCGAGCCCGCAGCGGCGGCCTCAGAAGCGGCGGCGAAGATCCTCAGGACAGGCAAGACTGGCGGCGCCGGCGGTAGCGCCCTGGGGGGCGAGCTCGGCCAAGGCGTCGAAGATCTCGCCTTTGACGACCCCCTCTTCTCGATTCGGATGAAGGACGGAACGATCACCATCACCGACCAGCTGTCGGGCGCCCAGCAGCCGCTGCAGCCCAAGTGGTTCGTTCGCACCGTCAGCTACAACGGGATGGCGCTCGAGTTGTTCGGCGGCTACGTGTCCGTGCGGGGAGTGGACTACGGGAATGGCAAACCCGCGAAGGGCTCGAAGTCCGGGCTGTCCCTGGGCGACCTGGACGCGTACCGCCCCGTGGTCGAAGACCGCCCACTTTTCGTCACGAAGAACGGAGCGACCTTCTACGGCAAGCCCGAAAAGGGTGGGTCGTCCAAGCGAAGGAAGAAGTCCAAGTGAGCCCCAGCGCTGAGAACACGATCGGTGCCGAGGAGTACGAGCGCCATGCGACCTGGCTCCGCCAGCTCGCGCGCAACATGGTCGCCGACCCGGCCACCCTCGACGACATCGTCCAGGAGACGTGGCTGTCTTTCCTACGGCACGGTCCGGGGCGCGACGCGAACCAGTCCGACTCCTCCACTCGGCCGTGGCTGCGACGGGTCCTCGAGAACGCCACCAGGAAGTTCTACCGAGGAGAGGGGCGGCGCGCCTCCCGCGAGCAACTGGCTTTTGAGGAGCGGGAACCGCTGGAGTCCGCCGCCGAGCTCGCCGAGTCCGCGGATCTCGTGCACACGCTGATGGGCGAGGTCCGCGGACTCTCAGAGCCGCTGCGCTCGACCGTGCTGCTGCGCTACCTCAAGGGGCTCTCGGCGGCGGAGATCGCCCGGCGCTCCGGGGAGCCTGAGGGCACGATTCGCTGGCGACTGTCCGCGGCGCGGGATGAGCTGCGCGAGCGCATGGATCGCAAGGTGGGGTCCCGTGAACGATGGGCCGCCCTCACGCTTCCCCTCGGGGTCCAGCTCAAGGCGGGTTCGGTGGCGGCGTCGGCGAAAGGCGCGAGCGAGTTCGGTGGCCGGACCGCCCTCGCCGGCATTGCCGCTGCATGCGCACTCGTGGCCGCGGGGATCTGGCTGACTTGGCATCCAGCGGATCCCACCAAGGCGGAGGTCGCGGACCTGAGCCCCGTCGACTCCCCCACCGCCACCGACCATCTCGACCAGCCCGGTGGACTCCCCAGCGGCAACAGAGTCCCCGCGGAGACGATCGCCTCCACAGGAGCCACTCCCACGACACTCACGGAAGAGCCCAGTCGCGCACCGGCGGTGGACGCAGGCCAGGCCGGCCTCATCGTTCGCCTGGTGGATGAACGGGGCGAACCTGTGCCTGACGCGCTGCTGCGATGGACGGGCAGCCGAGATGTCTTCACCCACACCGACGGCCAAGGCATCGCCCAGCTGGTATTCCGGCCGCCCGTGAGCAGCGCGACCCTCGGGTTCGCCATCGGGGCCAACGGCTTCGCCGCGTCGTCCTTCACCGCGAACATTCGGACGGGCGACGTCACGCCCCTGGGAACCCGTTCATTGGTCCGCGCCGTACGCCGCAGGGGTGTCGTTCGCAATGCCGCGGGCGAGCCGGCGATTGGCGCACGCGTTTGGATCGCGCCCGCAGAGGGACCGTCCGATCGGCTGAGCCGCAAGGCGCCACCCGCCTGGGCAGAGTTTGAAAGGACATCCGTCCTCACGAACCGCCGGGGCGAGTTCCGCTTCGAAGGCGCGCCTTCCCTACCCACAAGGATATGGACCACGGCGGAGGGGTGCTGGTTCACCGTGAGCGACGTCATCGACTCGCCCAGCCCCGACCCCATCGAGCTCGTGCTCGAGGCCCTCCCCGGCGGCGGCGAAATCTCCGGACGCATCCTCGACGCGGCGGGGGCACCCCTTGGGGGCGTACTTGTGCGGCTCGTGCCTCAACAAGGCGGCGCCTCGGGGCAGGGTGTCCTGGAAGTCGAGACGGCCGCCGACGGCGCGTTTCACTTTCTGCCTCGTGGCACGGAGCGCTACCGAATCCTCGTCGAGGACCTGCTCGACCGATTCGACGACGAGTCCATGGAAGCCATCAATCCCGGCACCTCGGCCCTTGAGATTCGCATGACCACACCCCTGTGACGCGCTGCGCTTCCGCTCCCTAGCGTCGACCGAACGCCAGGAGCGAGTAGCGGCGCTGGTCCTCGGCAAGCAACCGTTCCTCACCCTGCATCCCGTAGTCCACCTCCATCCTGATCTGGGCGCTAACGACCCCCATCAGCGGAACGGAGTCCGACAGGACAAACTCGAGATCGAGCCGCGTCGGGTAGAGGGTGCTGCGCGACAGCATGTTGCAGCGAACGACGGCCGTGACCTTGCGGGCCGGCCATTCTCTTCCAATCGATCGCACCAGCCCCGTCTCCACTACACGGCTCTCGAGCGCGTAGTCCTGCAGCGGGTTGGAGAAACAGCCGAAGGCGGCCAGCACTTCGGGCCAAGGAGTTTCGATACTGAACTCGCCGCCAGTGGCGATCGAATCGCTGCCCACCGTGAGCAAACGTTGAAGCTCCATGGTGCCTTTACGGCGAGGATCTCCCGCCACCGCCATCCACGTCCTGTGGACTTCGCCGCCCGCTACCCAGCGCTCGTCCACGGCATAGCGCGCCCAATCGCCCGGGAGCGTGGCGCCTTCGCGGAGCGCCGCCGGCATCGGATCGTCGCCAACCCACGCCTCGCCCGAAGGGATGAATGCGAAACGTTCGCGGGGCGCCACCACGGTGTCCTTGCCCGGCGTCGGAGTCGGCATCGGTTGCCAACGCTCGTCGAGAAGCTTGTAGCGCATGGGCCGGAAGTTGTTCTTGCGCAGCTGCTCGACGGAGTAGCTGCTCTCCTTCACGCGCAGCCTTGCCGCCTCGTACACGTTCATCTTGGTTCGCTGCTCGTCGCCCCAGCCCTCGAAGAGTGCCACGTGACCGTCGAAGCGGTTGACGATATCCCCCGGCTCTAACTCCGAGTAATCGGCCAGCTCATAGCAAAGCGCGCCCAAGGAGCGTGTGGACTGCTTCAGTGGGAGGCTCCAACACCGTGAGACATAGCCTGAGCAATCCACCCCCACAGTGGACCGGCTGCCCCTGGCGTTTCCTTTCAAGGGCACATGACCTGCGAATCCGGCACCCTTCAGTTGCTCCTCAAACTCCGTCAGGCTGGTGAACCCGCCCCAGCAATACGGCATGCCGACGTTCTCTTCCTCAGGCTTCCAACCGCCCGGTTCAAAACTGATGTCCGGGGTGTCGATGCGCACACCTTGATGATCGCCGTGGAATGCGTGACGTTTCTCCGCGCGCCAGCGAACGGTCGCGAACCCTTCGGCAATGGCGAGAATCGCCGTGCGCTCTGGGGAGAGCTCGGGCGCGACAGACTCCCTCGTGGCGGTGGCCTGTTCCTGGGGCGCGACCGCGTGGAGCCCCGTGGCCACCGAGATCAGATTCAGCAACGCAAGAGCTGCCCAAACGCTTTGTTTCGTCGGTCCCATGCAGCCAGCATACGCGGCCCAGGCGACTTGGCCCTGACGGATACGGCGGCGTTACGGGCCGTGCTTTGATTCCTCGGCACTGGCAGGATCTTTGATGCCCCGCAGGCTTTGCACCGCAGCCCCCCGTCGATGGCCGGACCTCGCCACGGGGTTGGCTCACTCAACTTGCGATCTGATGGCCGCAACTGTGTTTTCCGTGGATGGAGCCGAGCCCCTGGACTTGATCCCGCGGCGCGAATCGTGATCACCCACGCAGGCCCGAGAACTATCTAGCCACCGACTGGCAGGCAACAACGAAGTTCTTTTCGCACGCCCGCCGGAGTCCACGGTGTGGGAACTCGACCATTGCCTAGGGGCGTTCTCCGGCGGTTTGGCGCGTCTCGCATACAGGACTCAAACCTCCGGTAGCGTCGACGAACACGGCCGAAACAGGGATTAGTGCTAGTGTGCATCCTGCCGGTTGAACTCGGAACGCCCGGCCCTCTGCCCCTCTCCCCACACTTCCAATGTCACGACTATCTAGAACAGCGGTATCCGTCTTTTTTGCGTCGGCGCTCTCCGCATCGGTGTCCGCTCAGCTCGTCGTTTCCATGGCGCTCAATGGCACATCTTCAACGCGCGAGCACTACGTCATCAACATGACCTCGGGCGTGGCCACACCATTGTTCACGAACTGGACGCCGCCGAATGGTGACCCCCAGCTCGCCGGAGCCGCCGCCGACGATGCCAACCGAATCCTGTACTTCTCCCAGAACCCAACGAGTCCGACCGGGCAAGACGTCATCTATTCCTGGCCCTACGGTGACCCGGGTGATCCGGTGGAAGCCCTGATCAACCCGGTGGATGTGAACGGCTCGGCGATCGATTGCTCCGGGCTAGCGTTTGGCAACGGGAAGCTCTACGCCCTCAACCAGTTCGCCGCTGCGGGCGACGGCATTTTCGAGATCGACCTGGGCACGGGCATCGGGACACTGGTGCAGCCGATTTTTGGCCTCGACATTGGTGGGATCGCCTTCAACCCCAACAATGGCCTCTTCTACGGTGTCAACGATGGCGCGGGCCCGGGCATCTACGCGTTCGATATCGTCGCCCAAACCCAGACCTTGGTGACGCCCTACCCGGCGGGGGTCGCCGATGTCGACGGCTGTGCGCTGGACCCCTCGGGCTCAGGCATCGTCTACCTCATCGAAGACAATCCGGCTCCGCTGCACGCCTTCGATCTTGCGACCATGGCCTACCTGCCGACCGTCGCGAGTCCTGTCGGAGGAACCTTCACCTACTCCGGCGGCGCATGGGCTGACAGCTACTTTGGCGCCTCATCCATCGGTACGAACTATTGCATGGCTGCAGTGAACTCCACCGGCGCCACGGGAACGGTCACGGCCGTGGGCTCTACGGCCGTGGCGGCCAATGACGTCACGCTGGAGGCCAGCGGCCTTCCTAACAATCAGTTTGGCATCTTCATCACGTCAGACAGCACGGCCTTTGTCCCAGGTACGAACGGGACGAGCAACGGCAACCTGTGCCTCGGCGGCGCGATCGGTCGCTACTCCAACCCCGGTGAGATTCGTCCTACGGGCGCGACGGGATCCTTCACCTTCGTGATCGATACCTCGGCCATCCGACGCCCGTTGAACAACATCGCCATCCTGCCCGGACAGTCTTGGTACTTCCAAGCCTGGCACCGCGACGGCGTCGGGCTCGGCTCGAATTTCACGGACGGTCTCGAGATCATGTTCAACTGATGGGGAGTGGCTCGCCACCGTTCTCCGGCTGAGCCTCCCGATCGAACCCTCTCGCGTACTGTCGGCTAGATCATTCTCTGTGGCGCCTCCGGGCCGTCGCCTTGGGGCGATGGAACGGAGGCGCTCCCACAGGAGCTCGATCTCCACCGGTTCGTGGGGTACGCACCCGATGATGTCGAGGACCAGAACCCGGTATCGGCCCGGATCCTCGAGGCCGCATCGAGGCCTGCCGTCACAGTCGCCGGACGACGCGTAGCTGCGCTCACCGGCGGGACTGCACTCGATGTGGGACGGGCGCCTTTGCGACCAGGGAACCGTCCCCATAAGGCGAATCACCGCGGCGGGCAGATCGGCGGGGCAGCACCCCGGCTCCACGAGATCACTTCGCACCTAGCCGCGGCTTTCTTGGGCCCCTGCCGCCCCCCAAGCTCGCAGCTTGGATCTCTTGCCCCCCTGCTGGGGCCAGGGTTCGTATAGTTCGCGGCCCTTGAGTCGATCCAGCTATCCCCAAACTGTCCGCGTCTATTGCACCTATCAGGAACCTGACTTCGAGAGCCCGTGGCAGACACGGGCTCCCCGGTCGAGCACCAGTTCGGGTGTGGTGATTGGCCCGGGCCGCATCCTGACCGGCGCCCACTGCGTCGCCCACGCGACATTCCTCCAGGTGCAGAAGGGCAGCTCGCCCGCAAAGGTGGTCGCCACGGTCCTCTCTGTTTGCCATGACAGCGATTTGGCGCTGCTCAGCGTCGAGAAGAGTTTCACGAAGGGGATCAAGGGCGCTGAGATTGGAGAGCTTTCGCGGCTAGGCGATGAGGTCTCGGTGGTGGGCTACCCGGTGGGCGGAGATGAACTCTCGATCACGGAGGGAATCGTCTCGCGCATCGAGGTGCAGAGCTACGAGCACTCCGACCGCAGCCTCTTGGCTGTGACCGTCGACGCCGCCATCAATAGCGGGAACAGCGGGGGGCCGGTCTTCCACCGGGGCAAAGTCGTCGGCATCGCCTTCCAGTCCTTGGAAGACGCCGAGAACATCGGCGAGATGGTGCCCGCGCCGATCATTCGCACGTTCCTCGAAGGGGTCCGCCTGAAAAAGCCGCCCCTCGTTCCTGGACTCGGCGTTGTGACGCAACACCTCGAGAACCCCGCCCTGCGGAAGAGCCTGCGGCTGCGCAAGACCGAGGGTGGCATCCTCATCCAGAGCGTGCAGTTTGGCACGACGGCCTGGGGCAAGCTCCGACCCGGAGATGTCCTGCTTGAGATCGATGGGATGAAGATCGCCGCTAACGGGACCGTCCGCTACCTGGGGCGATTCCGGTGCCAGTTCGACGTCGTCTTTGGTGAACGCTTCGTCGGCGACAAGATCGAGGGGCTGATCCTCCGCGACGGCCGTCGGCGCGCGATCCAACTGACCCTCAGGCCCATGGCCTTGCTCGTTCCGCGCTCATGCC
This sequence comes from uncultured bacterium, assembly GCA_913058555.1. Lineage (GTDB taxonomy): Bacteria > Planctomycetota > UBA1135 > UBA1135 > Saltatorellus. The sequence continues at coordinate 3,312 of CAJXRJ010000006.1, read as the reverse complement.
ATGACACGCGTCCGGACTGGTTCACGTTCGCTGGCCTCGTGTTGACGCCGCTGACCGTGGAGTTCCTCCGGGTCTGGGGGGACGAATGGTGGAAGCGCGCGCCGACGCGTCTCGTCCACGCGTACTACCACGGGGATCGCACGGAGGAGTGCCAAGAGCTGCTCGTCATCGCCCAGGTGCTTGCGGACGAGGTGAATGTTGGATACGAATCGTTCGAGTACGAAGTGGTGGCCTCCATCGACGGCCGGCGCCCGCAGGACCTGAAGGACGCCGTCGCGGCGCTGGATGCTGCGGAGGAGCGCGTCACGCTGGGCACCGAATCCGGGAGCCGACTTCACTTCGAGCTCGCGGACGTCACCGAAGCCAACCTGAGGATCGAAGAGCGCTACCGCATGCCAGGCGACCGCTCCGAGGCACTCCGCTCCTGACCACGGGCCTGCCGAAGACCAGCCACGGGCCCGGGGGCATGCCCGCGGCCCAGGATCATGCGGCGGCCGATCCGTGGAGCGTTGCCGCGAGGAGATCGCCCAGGGTCTCAAGCTTCAGCGGCTTCGTGAGGTGGTGATCCATCCCTGCCTCAAGACTGCGCTCCTTGTCTCCCGGCATGGCGAACGCGGTCAGCGCGACGATCGTCACGTGTTGGCCCTCGGGTTCGGCCGCGCGGATGCGACGCGTGGCCTGGTAGCCGTCGACCTCCGGCATGGAGCAATCCATCAGGATCATGCTCCACTCGGATTGATGCGCTAGCTCGATCGCCTCTCGCCCACCCCGCGCCAGGGTGGCCTCGTACCCAAGCTTGGTCAGCATCTTCTCAGCGACCATCAGGTTCACCGGGTTGTCGTCCACCACAAGGATGCGGTGGGCAGAGCCCTCCCGGCTCACGAACCGCGTCGGCTCCTCGGGGGGTGCCGTGGGCCGATCGGATTCCTGGGCGATGCCGAGGTTGATCTCAAAAGAGAACGTCGACCCTACGCCGGCCTCACTGGAGACCGCTATGGCCCCTCCCATGGACGTGACGAGCGACTTGCAGATCGCAAGGCCAAGGCCCGTACCCCCAAATCGACGGGTCGTGGACTCCTCGGCTTGCTTGAAGGGCTCAAAGATCGCTTCGAGGACATCCTCGGGCATGCCGAGGCCAGTGTCCGAGATGTCGAATCTCACTCGCCCCGTCCTGTCGCCCTTCCGAGCCCGCAGGGTGATCTCGCCTTCGGGAGTGAACTTCACAGCGTTGCTCGTGAGGTTCTGGATGACCTGTCGCAAGCGATGTGGATCGCCAACCACGTCGCTCTGAAGTGCCTTAGCCACATCGACATTGATGGCTACGCCGTCGGAGGTGGTGGAGCTTCCATAGAGCTTCGCCACGTCACCGAGAAGTTGGTCCAGAGAGAATGGAACCGACTCGAGCGAAGTGCGTCCGCTTTCGAGCTTGGCGAAATCGAGAACGTCATTCAGCAGGACGAGCAGGGAGTCGGCGGAGACCTGCAGTGTGCTCACGACGTCGCGCTGCTCAGGACTCAGCGCCTCCGTGTCCACAAGGTCGATGCACCCAATCACGCCGTTCATCGGCGTCCGGATCTCATGGCTCATGGTGGCCAGGAAGAGGTCTTTCGTAAGGACCGCGGACTCGGCCTGCTGGGTCGCCTCCTCTAGCTCAGCGGTGCGCGCCTCCAGCGTGGCCACGGTGCGTCGATAGGCAAACTGGCTCTGCCGCGCCACCCGCTCTGAAGTACGAACGAGGCGCTCCAGCTGCCTGACCCGACGGGCGAGTCGCAGGCAGTCCTTCTGAAGGTCTTTGGGTTCTGATTCCTCGCTCGACACTTGGATCACTTCCCCAGGATGACGGAGACGCAGGTTTCGTTGTGGAAGCCGTTGGGAGAGGTTTGCTCATTCGGAGCGATCTCACCGAAGCAATAGAGGCCCGCAAAGTCCATGTCGATCCACCCGCGATCGGCCGCGACGGCACGCATCAGATCGATTTCTTTGGGTGCTTCGGAGCCCAGGACCCATTTCCGCGCCGCGCAAGTGAACACAAGGGCGAGCTCAGGCGTCGTGCCGGCAAAGTCATCCAGGGCGCGCGTCATCGCATCCTCGGATCCGCGCAAGAGACCGTCATCGAAGACTTCGGTGAAGCGGACAGGTGCCCCCTCCATGACCGCGCCCGCGAAAGTCAGGCTCCCGGTCTCGACGTCGTGGGAAAGCGGAGCACGCAGCTGCCACTCACCGTCGCTGTTCTTGCAAGCAAGGGGGAACTCCAGGAGGAAGTCGTGGGGAATCTCGTCGTAGGTCTCCCGATAGACATCCATGGCGGGCTTTCCGTCGATCGTATGAACGACGTTGCCATCGGAAGACGTAACGATCATCTCGTTGCCCGCGGGGGTCCAGCCGGACCCGATGCCCCAACTGACTTCGAAATCGCCCTCGAGGAACAGCAGCGGCAGCGAATCGGTCACGACTTCGCCGCCGAAGAATTCGACCATGTGACCAAACTCGCGATGGTCACCGCTCAGGCCGCCGAGGATCGGGCAGCGCTTGCCCTGGAACCTATCCGAGAGTCCTCGGATGACGACGGACGCATCGCTACTGGGTGCGAAGGTCGTGAGGCACACCTTGGGGTCGATCTGGCCCATCTGGCTGACGGCGGAATCGATGGCTGCATCAACATCCTGAGACAAGTTCTTGCCGAGCCCAGCGTGGACCCGAATGCCTTCGCCGCTGAACACGGTGAGGAGAACAGAATCGTCCCGGAAACCGAGCCTCGACGAGATCTCGCCGTCCGATGTGGCGCCGACAAGCGGAAGTCCCGGCCACTGCGCTTGGATCCTCTGGAGGAGCACCTCGTGTTCATACTCCACGCTGCAAAACAGAAGCGCGGCCTTGGGGGTTTCACCATTGAGGCTGGCCTCAATCTGCTGGATGGTGTCTTCGATCGCGTCTAGCGAGACGGGATCGTCGCTGTGGCCTGTCGTTGCGCGCATGGGCTGTCGGGAGGAGGTCGGTGGAGTCGCCCAAGAAGGGTTGGACTTGGACGCTGGCCCTGGCCACATCGACGGACGGCGCTACGACAGTTGACGAAAAGATGGGGTTCCCCCTAGGTACACCTCTCTAGCCAGCTCCCCAAAGAGGAACTATTTTCCGACCCTGGCAAGGCAGGACGCCCCGGGAGGCCGAGCGCGGCGGGAAGCGAATCGCGCCCATGCACCGGGGGGAGACGCAAGAATGGCGCTCTTGCGCCCCCATTCCAGTGTTCGGCTCCTCCCCTAGCAGGCCGTTGAACAATTCAACTATCCAGAAAGCCGCCCCTCGAACGCCTCG
>CAJXRJ010000005.1 GCA_913058555.1 uncultured bacterium | reverse complement strand
GTCCCAGCCCTGTCCGTCCCTTGACACGTGGGCCGCGCAGGTCGTCACGATCCCGAACGACCCCCGTGCCGCGAGCCAGGCGAGCTCGTCCTCGCCGAGCGACCCATCCGCGTGACTCTGTTTGTTGGTCATGGCCGCCAGCGCGAGACGGTTGGGGACGGTGACTTTCGTGCGTGGGAAACGAAAAGGCTCGAGAACGCGGAGGGAGGTCATGGGGGGCAGTCTACGGGACGCACGGTGCGGCACACTGGCACGCACACCACGCGAGGACTTCCCGCGCTAGGAACACCGCGCGCTACTCCAAGCGAAGCTTGAGATCGACCACCGAGCCGCTCTTGATGTCGAGCGTCTGTGGCGCCACGGTCCAGGAACCATTGCTGACCGAGACTCGGTAACGACCAGCCGGAAGGCGCTCTGAAACCATGTCGGTGCCGAGCTTCCAACGACGGCCCTGCAGATAGCCGCCGCCGTCGTCCATGAAGAGCCGCTTGAGCTCTTCGGTCTCGGCGTTCCCCTGGGCCTGCAGCTGAATCTGGAAGTCCAAGCGACTGCGAGCGCTCTCCGGCAGGGAGTCGGCCGCTTCGGCCGTCACCTTGACCGCACCCCCGAGTGGAAGCGGAATCTCCACCTGGGCATCGACCCCGGGCGCGACATCAATCACCGCACTCGCTCGGCCATGCCGGCGCCGTGCGGTCATGTGCCCATCGGGGTAACGCTCGGTATACAGCCCCTCCACGACGACCCGAACACGCCCGGGGGGAGCCTCAAGGAGCGCAGGCTCGTAGTCGCTTGCCCACGCCTTCGCTGCACGCAGTGCGATGCCCGAGTCAGGGTCCTCGAGCCAGACACGGGCCGAATTCACAGCATCTGGATGCTCGTCCGCCACAGGAGCAAACCGCACGTCGACCAGCAGCTTGGCGGTCATCGGCTTCTCAGGAATCGTCAGGTCCAGGATCGCCTGCCGCCCCGCGCGGTCTATCTCGACAGTCCGAATCGGTGTCGAGCGCTCATCCTGGTTGGCGCGGACCCCATAGCGCCTACCGGCCTCAGTACCCACGTGGAAGACGTAGCGTCCGTTGACAAACCGCGGGGAGTAGTTCCCGAGGAGGCCCTTTTGCGCACGCGGTCGCCATGACGGTCTCGATGCCCCCGCATCTTCGCTGCCGATGGCTCCCAGGTCGTATACCTCCACTTGAATGGACGACCACTTGCTTCGTCCATCGGGCTCATCCACCGCCGGGCTGCCAATAGGGGTCGGAGTCGCCACGCGGACGATGATCTCCGACTCCCTGAGCCGCAAGACAACTGGAGCAGGGTCCTGACTTGCCATCACGCGCCCCAGGGGTTCCCGCTGGGTCAGGTACTTTGGCAGCGCGAGCCCAGCCGTGATGACAAAGGGCGCCTCGCGCAGGCCTTCGACCTCAAACTGCCCCTCCTCGTCCGTGTAGAAGGAGACCAAGCCGCGGCCGGCCCCATCGATGAGGTGCTGGAAGCGATCGGGGTACCCCACCGCTCGGTAGAGCGTCGCCTCATCGGAGCCCGCCAAGATCGCGCACAGCCGCACTCCGACCACGGCGCTCCCCTCCGCGTCCACCACGCGCCCCGTGATCCGTCCTGCGCCTCGCACGGTCACGCGAGCCGGGCGACCGTCTTGGTGAGACGCGACGGCGTCCTCCCACGCCAGCGAACCGACGCCCGCGTCCCGAGCGTCCGCCACAAGCCACTTGGGCTGCGAGTCCGCCGGAAAAGTCAGGGTGTAGACGCCGGTCCCATGGTCCTCGACCGTGGCCATGACCTTGGTCAGGACTCCGCGTTTCCCGTCGATTTCAAGCAGCATGGGCGATGCGGAAACGGGGCTCAGACCTGTCCCCGTGACGACCTCCACGTCGAGGGTCCGTAACAGTGCCTTCTCAGATGTAGCGGCCGGTGGAGTCCGGCGCATGCCACCCTCCACGATCTCGAAGTCCTCCTCCGGCTCCTCGATCTCCTCCAGTTCGGGCTCGACCGCGAGACGACGGGGACCATGGCCCGGGGCGGCCGTCTCCAGGATCTCAGTGTTCCCCGCAGTGCCTCCCTGGCCGGTCGCCGTAGACCCACGATCCCCCACGCCGGCGAGGTCTTGCGATGGTCGCAATGTCAGTGCCACTAGAACAGCGAGACCGAACAGCACGGCTCCTGCAATCGTGGTCTGCCATCTGTGCATTCGGCAGCTCCTAGGGCGCGCTCAGTGGGTTGTTACCGGTGCACCCGGAGGAATGGCGTTAGTCCCATAGGAGAAGTGCGCCGCATGTCATGCGCTCGAGAACGTGAAGGGGTCGATGGCCACAGCGCAGGCTGGAAGAGGGCTCAGGGTGCGACACAGGCTCACACTCCACTGCTCGCAGCGCTAAGCATAGGCCCGCGCTCGGAGGGACCGCCACAGCCGGCAACTGCCCATGGCGCCCCCCTGAACGGTCACGTCTACTCGAGCTTCCAGGGCGGGAGGGTCACGTCCCCCTGCACCTCGACGATCTGAGAAGCGATGGCCGCGCTCGCGTTCCGGCGAAAGACATCGATGCGGTAGGGCCCGGTGGCGATGTGGGGGAGAGTGAAGGAGCCGTCCTCACCGACGGGGGCTCCGAAGAGTTCCCGCACCTTGTCTCCCTCAGAGAAGCTCTTCGCAAGCCCCGAGGGAACCACGGGAACCGCCGCAACCACAAGGCTAGAGACGCCCGCGGGCGACGCGATGTGCCCCGTGATCCGGTGCGGAGGAAACTCGAAATCCCTCGCGACATCCGTGGGTGAACTCAGCTCAACCTCAAAGTTCGGAATGAACGCGAACGGGCCGGCATGGTCGTCAACCGCGGGCATCAGGAGCACCAGATAGCGCCCACGCTGGAGCCCCTTCGCAGTGAACGCCCCGGCCCCCTTTTTGTATCCCGCGGCGGGTTGCCCCATGACCATGGACCCCCTCTCGGCATAGGGAAAAAACGCCGGGACGAGCGCAAATTCGACGGGTTCCGCGGGCGTCAACAGGCCGCTGAGGTTCACTGCGTCGGGGTCGTCCATCAGGACGTTGACCTCGCTACGCTTGGCCGCCTCGATCCGCACGGTCCTTCGCACAAGGGCATCCTCGTCGGGGTTCCCGGGGTCCTCAAGAACGCAGAGCGCATAGGCACCCGGCAGGAGGTCCGGGAAGGTGAATCGGCCACGCTCGTCGGCGGTCAGTCGCTCACGCACGGCGTCGGTCAATCGGTTTCCCGCGCTGTCTTCGAGAGCGTCGGAGAGAAGCAAGAGGTGCGACCCGGGCCGTGGCACACCGGCATCGTCAAAGACCGTGCCCGCGAGGCGGCCGCAGGGCAAGAGGGCGATCGCTAGCGGCTCGTTAGGTGTCGCGGGAAGGGTGCTCGTGATGTAGCCCCCATAGCTTGCCGTGACGAAGAAACTCTCAGCCGCGTCCGCGTCCGTGAGTTCATCTCGGAACGAGCCGTCGGGTTCGACTTCCATCACAGTCTGGACAGTCGCCGCCGCAATCGTCACGTAGCCGCCCCCAAGGGCTGCCCCGGACACCGAGTCCGTGATCGTCCCTGAGATTGTGGCCGCGCGGGCGACGACGGAGTTCGGGGCCCCAAGGGCCGCCGCGCGCCGGCCCGGGTCTTCGGCACCCACGCTCGGTACACCCACGAGCGCGGTCGGCGCGTGGGCTGCTTCCTTCGGCACCTGGGCGAGCTCAAGCGTTTCCTCGGGGCCGGCGGCCGTTTCGCCCTTCGCGAGAATCGCCCTTGCCCCAAGACCGATCACCACCAGCGCCGCGATGGCGACAAACGCCTTCAGAAGGATGAAGCTGGAGAGGCCCACGCCCGCACTGGAGAGCGCCGCCTGGGCCGGCGTGCTTTCGTGTGCCAGCGGAAGGAAGGCCAGGCCCCAGGCGCGCCGATCGCCGCCGTGCCGCCCATCCAGTTCCTCGCGGAGCGTTTGGAGCCCGCGCTCGCGCTGGGCGTGAACGACCTTCACCGAGACGTCCAGGCGGGCCGCGATCTCACGGGCCGGCAGTCCCTCGTAGTAGCGCAGCAGGATGACCTCGCGCTGCCTGTCGGGCAGTCCCAGAATCCCGTCGATGAGAAGGCGCTTCTCCTCCGCGAGCGCAACGAGCGCGTCCGTCGACGGGGCCCCGGCGGCCGCCGCTTCCATGGCCACAGTTTTCTCACGGCTGGAGCGGTTGCCGCCCGTGCGCCGGTCGTTCAGCGCGACTCGCCGCATGATGCCCGCAAGCCACGCCTTGAGCGGCACGCCCTGTGCCGGTGGGTTCTTCGTGGCGACGGTCCAGGCCTCCTGCACGAGGTCGTCGGGCTGTTCGCCACCGGACACAAGCCTCTGCGCGAGATGGCGCATCCAGCGAGTGTGCTCGAAGAGTGACTGGGCATCGAGGTCGAAGAGCGAGGGAGTGGACTGCTGCATGGCTGGATCTCTGGGTGGGCCCCGCCTACCGAGGCGAGCTAAGACCTCCATTGCACCGCCACGTGTTTTGACCCTCAGAATCCGGAGAGTTCTCACGGGATCAGGGCGGCGCCGGCGTCAGGGGTGCCCTCCCCATGGGCGCCGTCAGCTCCAGAACAGACGATCCTAGCGTGTGGCCGAGTATTGGGCCGCTCCCTTGCCGGGCATCGCGGTCCCCTGGAATCGTAGCGCGCCTGAACGGGCCGGTGCCGGGATCGGGCCCCGGGGCACGACCCCTTTGAGGGGCAGATGGACTTGCTGTGCTCATGTAGCATGCAATGGCCCGCCATCACTCCTCCAGCTCGCGCCGGAACGCATGCCATGAAACAGATCGCAGCCCGCTCGCTATCGCTCATCCTCGTTGGCTCTAGCTTCGCATCGGCCCAGACGACTCTTTCGGTCGAGATCCGCGGCACCGTGACTTCCGTAGTCAACGCGCTGCAGGGCACCCCTTTCGACGGAGCTGCGTTGGGTGACGCCTTCATGATGCACATTGAGCCAACGGTTCCCGGACCATTCGATACGACCGATTTTGACCGCTATGACGTGGACGCTGCGACCACAGGGATCCAAATCGGAAGGGCCACAGCCACGTCGATAAGTCACGTCTCGAAGCTCGAAATATGGAGCATGCTCGGCACCGGCGATGCCTTTGAGGTGAGCGCCATTGCGGAGCCCGGGGGCGTCGGTATCAGCGTCGATTTGCATGACCTGACCGGCCAGTCATTCCCCTCCGCGGAACTCCTGGACTTCCCTGCACGCATCCCAGGGGTCGCGTTCACCGGCACCTCTACGATCCGCGTGACAGCAGGTGCTGGGGACCTCGAGGTGACTCTCAGCGAACTCGTCGTAGGTGGAATCTCACTGCGAACCGCCAACTACTGCGGGCCGGCGGTCCCCAACTCCACGGGCGTCCCGTCGTCCATTTTCGCATCTGGCAGCGGCGCCGTGTTTAGCCGCGACCTGACGCTCTTCGCGGCAGAGATGCCCCCTGGTCTGTTCGGCATCTTCGTTGGGTCCTCGGTTCAGGGCTTCTTGCCCGCCAACACGCTCAACTCGAACGGCAACCTTTGTTTGGGCGGCAACATCTCGCGCTTCAGCCGGCCACAGGAGATCCTCGCCACAGGGTCCACGGGCTCCTTTCAGCTCGCCGTGGACCCGCTATCTATTCCGCTGCTGTCCTCCACGACCCAGATCGTCCAAGGCGAAACCTGGTACTTCCAAGCATGGCACCGCGACAACGTCGGCCAACGCTCCAACTTCAGCGACGGACTCGCTGTCTCCTTTCCATGATTGGATGGACCTTTCAGCCCCCGGCCCGCGTGGCGCCAGATGGAGTTGCTTGATTCGCTGAGAAGTTGAAGGTTCCCCGGCGCCCCCCGCGCCCTCGTCGCCCGAACGCGGGAGTGCGCCTGCGGTCGGCTTCTCAAGGGTGACTTGGTGAGAGAAACACCAGCCTCGCCCAGCGTTAGTCCTCGTCAGCCGGGATGGCGAGCCAGCAGAGCAGGTAGACGAGCAGCCCTGGGAAAGCGGCGGAGAGGACCGAGAGGATCACGAAGCCGACGCGCAGACCACTGGGATCGAGGCCGAACTGTCGGGCGAAGCCGCCGAGGACTCCGGCGAAGACGCGATCCTCGGACGAGCGGCGGAGGAGCTGGGTTTGGCTGGTCATGATTCCTTAGTAGGCAGGGCGCCTCAGAATATTCACTCCTGGCGGGCAAGAGCCCCCCGGGGGACCCCCGGGCCTTGCGCCATGGAAGGGTGCGGTGTATCGTCAAGGCGCCTGCTACAAATGTAGCAGGCCCATCACCATGCGCCTAAGCGACACAGAATGGACGGTCATGCAGGCCGTGTGGACCGCTGGCCCGACGACCGCCCGAGCAGTCCACGGCCAGGTGGCAGATTCCACCGAGTGGACGTACAGCACCGTTCGGACGCTCCTGACGCGCCTGGTGGAGAAGGGCGCCTTGAGCGCGCGGAAGCTCGGCCAAACGACGGAATACACGGCGCTCGTCTCCCAGGAGTCCGCCCAGCGATCGGCCCTGCGGTCCCTGCTCGAACGCGCCTTCGGGGGCCACGTTGGGCCCATGGTCCAGCATCTCGTGAGCGATAAGAATCTCTCCCCCAAGGACCGCGAGCAACTCCAGCGCCTGCTGGAGGAAGAGGAGAGCCCATGAGCTGGGCCCTCACGGATTGGGTTTGGGTCTCGGGCCTTGGATCCGCGCTGATGGGCCTTGCCGCCTTCACGGCGGATCGTTTTGTGGGGCGAGCCGCCCCACGGTTGGTCGCCGCCCTTTGGTGGTGCGCCATGCTCAGGCTCGTCATCCCTCCGAGCATCGGCGTGGGCCATGGGTGGATCGAAGGGCCCGCCCAGAATGCCCTTTCGGGTCCCGGAACCATCGGAGCGCCGGTCGCCGCCGCCACCGGCACTCCCCTTTTCTATGTGTGGCTCTCCGTGGCCACAGTCCTGGCCCTTCGCACGATCACAAGCCTCGTAAAGGACCGCCGGTCATGGGGCAGGGCCTCCCTCACCCTCCCGAGGCCGTCGACCGACCGCACCTATGCGCGGGCTGCCGCGGCCATGGGTATCGCGAGGCGCCCCGTTCTACGGGTCAGCCGCGAGCTGGGACCCGCCTGCGTCGGCATCATCCGGCCGCGGATCATCATCCCCCGCCCCCTTGAGGCCGCCGCGTCCTCTGCGGACCTCGAGGCGGCGCTCCTGCACGAGCTCTCCCACGCAAGGCGTCGCGACGGCGTTCGGCGCCTCATGGCGACCGCGCTGCGGACACTGTTCTGGTTCCACCCAGTCCCATGGATCGCCGAACGCCGCCTCGCGGTCTTGGCGGAACTCACCTGCGATCGCATGGCGAGCGCCGCCGCCTCCGGTGGCGCCGCGGCCTACCGCACCTCGCTCCTGGGATTTGCCGCCGCGCACGCTGGGGTCACTCGCGGGCCCGCTGCCCGGTCCTTCCATCCGGGCTGGGGCGCGACCAGCGGCGAGCTCGTCCAAAGACTGCAAGCACTTTCGACAGGTCGGAATGGACCCAAGCTCCGCTCCGCAGCCTGCATCGCCTTCCTGGGCCTATCGGCCGCTGTCGTAGGCCCCGCCCCCCAGGTCATTCACGCCGCGCCCGCGGCGGGTCCCTCACCCGAACCGACGCTTGCGCCGGCCCATCCCCTCGACGAGCTCAAGGGCTCTCTCCAAAAACGCTACGCCGTCATGGCCGCCTTGGCAAAGCAACGCAAGGCCGCGGCGACCGCGCAAACTCCCTGATGCCCATGAAAGCGACCCACTCCATTCTCCTCGCCCTCGGGGTGAGCCTCCCCACCACCTTCGCAGCCCTTCGTCCCCCCGCTCCCCCGGTTCAAGAACAGAGCCCCGATGCCGCCATGGCCGAGATGATGGCCAAGATGACGAAGTTCACGCAGCCCGCTGAGCAGCATGAGCTGCTCCGCCTCTTGGTGGGCGAGTGGGAGGTGAAAGCCCAGCTCATCATGGGCGGCCAGGCTGGCCCAGCTTCCGATGGCAAGTCCGTGACGACTTGGAAGAAAGAAGGTCGCTGGATCGAAAGCGAATGGAGCGGCAGCCTCATGGGCATGAAGGGCTCCGTCGTCCATTGGATCGGCTACGACCTCATGCGGCAGAGCTACGTCTGGACCGGGATCTCGGACTTCGACACCGCCATGAACCGCGCCGAAGGAGATCTCACTCCTGACGGCAATACCCTCATCCTGTTTGGCACCCTCGATGAGTACATCACCGGTGAGATCGCAAAGATGGTGAAGTACGTCTACCGGTTCGACGGCCAACGCGACGAATCGGGCAGCCTCACCTCCATCGACTCCTACACCCTAGAGGTTCACGACATGCCCATCGGCGAGACGAACACCATGGTCATGCAGTTCTCCTACCAACGCGCCAAATAGGCCGAAGCCCATGCCATCCATTAGCACTAGCTGCCTGATCAACGCCTCACCGGAAGCGGTCTTCGACGTGGCCACGAACGTAGAGAAGTGGGCCGAGGTCGTTCCGGCGATCGAGAAGATCGAAATGCTCACGCCTTCACCTGCCGGCCTCGGAACCAAGTTCCGCGAGACCCGCCTCATGTTCAAGAAGGAGGCCACCGAGGAGATGGAGTTCGTGGAGTGGAACCGCCCAACGAGCTACGGCCTGCTGGCGGAGAGCCATGGCTCCCGCTACCAGACCACGTACACCTTGACGCAAGAGGGCGACTCGACGCGCCTGACGCTGAACTTCGACGCGACGCCTTTGACCTTCATGGCGAAGGTCATGTCCGTGCTCATGAAGCCCATGATGAAAATGATGATCAAGATGTGCACCAAAGACCTGGAGGCGATCAAGGCGCACGTCGAGGCTCTCGAAAGCCGTTGAAGCGACTCCTCATTCTCCTCCTCCTGGGGGCTGCCGGTTACTGGATTGGAACGGGCGACGCTGCCACCGAGTGGCGCGCCTTCCGGTTCTGGTACGGCAACCGCGAAGCGCTTCCGATGCTCGAGGCACGGGCGACCTGGGCGCTGGATGAGATTGAGGCCGCCTTACCTCTTGTGGACTCTCCGGTTGCTCGAACCCGCGCTGAGCTAGATGCGTTCGCGGAGGGGCTCAAGAAGGGCGGCACCCTCGCAGAGGAGTTCATGGCACCCTCGATCCCGCACTGCACGAAGGAAGAACTCGAGGCCCACCGCGCCCGCTCTGCGTCGCTCCAAAGCTACGGCAACGTCCGGGAAGCCGCGGCGTCCGCGTCGTTCCACCAGGTCACAGAAGAACACATGGCCCTGCTCGGCAAGCGGCTGGATTCCGGCCACGTGATCACGGTCTGGCAGCCGATGGCGGAAGTCGTGGCCCCTCCGGAGGCGCCAGGGGCGAGCGCCGTGCGCCACGCGCTCGGGTGGCAGACGGCCTTGAACCTATCGACACGCGAACGCCTGGGTTCCATGCCGCACGTGCGGCAACTCGAGGAAGACGGGGACTAGGCCCCTCCTCAGTCGAAGAGCCAGGGCCCCACCGCCGCAAGCCAAGCCGCCTTGCCTTCCGCGGTGATGTGGATCCCGTCCTTGGACATGGTCGATAGGAGCTTCCCGTCCTCCGCCGCGAACAAGGGCCAGAGGTCCATGAACTGAACGTTCGTAGGAAAGTCATGGGCCTTCAACGAGGTGCGAACTTCAGCCAACGAGCGCCGCACGCGCCCCTGTGCGTCTCGCCCTGCGGGGAAGGGACCGCACACGAGGACCTTGACGTCGGGCAGGCGCTCGCCCAGCGCTTCCACGACCGCGAGGATTCCCGCGAAGGTCTCTGAGCCAATGTGCCGGGCCGCATTGACGTTGTTCACACCGATCTGCAGGACGACGCTCCCCGGCGCGAAGGCGTCGAGCGACCCGTTCTCGATCCGGTGGAGGAGGTGCTCGGTCCGGTCGCCGGAGAGCCCCAGGGACACCGCTCGGCGGGACCGGAAGAGTCGATCGAAAGGCCGATTGCCCTCCGGTAGGGAGAGCCTCGACCCATGACCCGTCAGCCCCTGGGTGATGGAGTCCCCGAGGAAGACGACGTCGACGGGCCCTTCGGCCTTGCCGAGGCCCGCCAGCAACGCCGCGGCGTCAAACCAGCTATTGCCTTTGCCCCATCCGGCACCGGCCCGGTACTCCACGGAGGCCTGCGGAGTGACGGCCGGTGACGCTTCGGCGGGGTCGCCGACCGCAGAGCGCAGCACCGCGCGCAGGAGCGGGTCCACGGGGTGGAGACCGTGTGGGTGGTGGCCGTCTCCCGGCTTCCGCCAAACCTCCATGGGACCGCCCAGGGCCCGGTAGCGCTCCACGAGTCGCTCGCCGTTCTCATGGGGCGGGACCACGACGTCCGCTTGGCCCATCAAGAGGAAGATCGGAACCTGGGCCTCCGCCAATCCCTCGAGCCCCGAGAGGGGTCCCCCCTCGAACTCCCATGCGGCCGGCTCGGCCAAGTCCCAGGCCAGTAGCGCGCGTTTCCAGTCCGCATCAGAGCGCTTGCCGGTCCGGCCCCCCGGCCACGAACGAAGATCGCAGACGGGGTTGTCCAGGTAGATCGACGACACCGCCAGAGGAGCAGCTTTTGCAAACTGCATCGCCGCGAGCCCCCCACGGCTCATGCCCTCGAGAACGGGCTTCTTCGAGAGTCCTTTGGAGACGCAAAAGCGATAGAACGAACCCATGCGGGCCACCGCCGCTGGCGCGCCGTAGAGATTGGCCACGTCGACGTAGGCGAGGTGGTAGCCGCGATCCAGGAGATCTCGGTCCAGCCCAGGCTGATGGCCAAAGAACCGCATGCGCCACACCCACGGACGCCCCGCCGCGGCACGCTCTGGCTCAACGAGGATGCACGATACCTCCTCCGTCGCGCTCGTCCGGAGCTTGAAGTCCAGGCGCCGAAAGCCGTGGAAGTCGCCGGCCTTCGTTGCCGAGATCTCGCCCACGCCGGGACCCACCTCGAGCAGCGCATGCGTCCCTGGCCCCTCGCTGACTTCCATGCGAAGGGCCGCAGCCATCCGCAGGGCGATGCGGTCGGCACCGAACGGGTTGGGGTGGACACCGTCCACCGAATGCTCCGGTCGCAGCACCCGCATGAGGTCGATGAACTCAACGCCCGATTCAGTGCGCGCGTACTGGCGCACCTGCCGGGCGATCTCTGCGAGCCGTGGAGCCCGGGCGTTCAGGTCCTTCACGCGGGCCTCCTCGAGATCCGGCGCCTGGGCAAGGATGGGCGGCGGCGCCGCGGCCCATACGGCGACGGCTGGGTTGGATTCGCGAAGGGCGGCCACCAGCACCTTGAGATCGCCGGAGAAGTCGTGCCCCTCGACCCAGTTGGGACGCCGCTCGGTGAGCACCGTATCGTTCGCACCGAGGACGATCACCGCGACGTCGGGGGTCCACTTGAGGGCGTCCTGGAAGACGCTTTCGGTCGCGTAAGGAAGGTCCGCCCCCAGGCGCAACGTGCGACTCGAGGCGCCGAAGCCACGCACTTCGTACGACGCGCCCAGGCGATCCCCCAGGCGCACGGGATAGGCGTGCCGGGCGCGATCATCGATGCGCGCACCAAAGGTGATGGAGTCCCCCAGGCAGGCCACCTTGATCTTCGGGGTCGGCCCGGTCGACCCTGCTACTGGAGCGGTTCGGGCCCCTTGCGCGGCGGCCGGAATCAAGAGAACGACCAGAAGCGCAAAGCGGAGGAGTACGTGCATCGTCCCATTGTTCAGCGCCCGCCTGCGGCTGGGAAGGGCAGACGCCGTGTTGGGAAACCCTGTCCCCCCAGGTTCCACGGTGATCCCAGGCTGGGAGCCGAGCGCGGTCATAGCCCATGACACCCTCAACGGGCCGTAGATCCGCTAGCATCCACGGATGGTCGCCCGCACCGTCGACAGCATCGCATCCCGTTGGGTCCTCCCATTCCTCGCACCCGTCGCGGCGGGTCTTCTCGTGGCTTCCTGCGGAGATTCAACCGGCCCAGGAGTCTCCGAATCGCCGCCAGAGGATGCCCAGGTCGAAGGCCCGACGGCGAACACTGACGAAGAGAAGGAGGGACTTCGCGGGCACTGGTACCGGCGCGAAGCCAAAGAGCCGACCGCCGCAGAGCGCGCCGACGCCCTCGAGGGAATCGGCTATGCCCCAGGCATGGAAGCTGCGACGTCGGCCCGGGGCATCATGCAGTACGACCCGGACCTCGCGGAGAACGGCCTCAACCTGTACTCGTCGGGTCACGCAGCCGAGGCTTTCCTGATGGACATGGAGGGCCGCCTCCTCCACCGCTGGACGAAACCCATCCGCGCGATCTGGCCCGAGATCGACGCGCCATTCGGGTACTTCCGGAAGGCAAGGTTGATCAGCGGTGGACGCCTGCTCGTCATCTTCGAAGGGAAGGGTCTAGCGGCCCTGGACAAAGACTCCAATGTCCTTTGGACCTACGATAAGCCCGCCCATCACGACATCCGCGAAGACGCCGATGGCACCCTCTACGGCCTCGACCGCAAGGCGAAGCCCATGCCGGAGTTCCACCCCGATCGTCCCTTCCTGGACGATCGCGTTGTCTTCCTCAAGCCGGACGGCAAGGAGCTGGGTCACGTCTCCGTCCTCGATTGCCTACTGCGATCGACCTATGCGGACGACGTACGAAAGATCGTTGCGGCGGGCGTCGCCCGGGGTCTTCAGGAGGAGGAGCAGGCAAAGGAGCTCTACAAGGAGAAGCTCCGTGAGAACCCGGAGCTCCTGAAGAAGCTCGATGCCATCGGCGACATCTTCCACTGCAACAGCGTGCGGCGGGTGGGAGCGGAGGAAGCGGCCGCGATCGAAGGGCTCGAGGAGGGCTGGTACCTGCTTTCCATTCGAAACATCAGCGCCCTCGTGGCCTTGGAGATCGATCCCGACCGACGCACGGGCGTCGCGCGTTGGTTCGCCCGTGGCCCCTGGAAGCACCAACATGAGGCCATTCCCCTGACGAACGGGCGAGTCCTGCTCTTCGACAACCTCGGGCTGAGCCCGCAGCGTTCGCGCGCACTCGAACTGGTTCCGTCCACGGGCGAGATCGAATGGGAGTACTCCGGCTCCGACGAGTCGCCGTTGCTCTCCACTGTGGGAGGCTGCAGCCACCGACTGCCCGGTGGCAACACGCTGGTGATCGAGTCCACCAGGGGCACCGCCTTTGAGGTGACGCCCAGCGGCGAAGTGGTCTGGGAGTTCGCCAGCCCGCACCGGGCCGGGGACGACGAAGAGCTCGTTGCGTTCTTGCCTGACGTCCATCGCTTGAATGCTTCCGACGTGTCGGATTGGCTGAAAGTGGACACGAAGTAGAGGCAGATCGAGTTTCCTTGGATTGAGCGCTCTACCTACCTACAGGTAGGCTAGGTTCCCAGAAGGAACGCCGCGCCTTGCGGCCCTGGCCATGCATCACGCCGTCCACAGCCACTTAGCGCTCACGCCCATCGAACCGGGTCCCCTGGCCGCCGCGGGGGGGTCGGACCCCTACGCCACGGAGCTTGTGAAGCTCGAATCCGCGGGCAGCTGGGCGGACGCAGCACCGGGAACAGACATCCAAGTCCTTGTCACCGAGGGCACCCTTGATTGGGACTCCAGGGCGCTTCAACGGGGCAGCTACCTCCGCATGACGTGGGCGCAGGGGGACGCGCTGGGGTCCGTTCAGGGCTGTCGGCTTCTCATCAAGTCGAGTCCAGGCAAGCCAGCGGCGAGCCCGACGGTCGTGGTGGATCCGGCGGACGCACCGTGGTCCCCGGGCCATGGCAACCTGCGCGTCCTTCCCCTCGACTCCCGGGGTCACGAGAGCACGGCCCTCGTCCATTGGCCCGCCGGCGAGCACTTCTTGTTCCATCGGCACTTCGGCGGCGAGGAGATCTTCGTGCTCTCAGGTACCTTCCAGGACGAGCACGGCTCCTACCCCGCGGGTAGCTGGATCCAAAGTCCCCACGGAAGCGTGCACGACCCTTTTGTGGACCAGGAGACGCTCATCTGGGTCAAGACTGGGCACCTGCCACCCACCTCAAAGGCTTAGCCATGGCAGCCACCAAGACCGCCGGCGAACTCCTGGATACCGCCCAACGCTTCGTCCAGCACCGGGGGTTCAATGCGTTCAGCTACAAGGATCTTGCGTCGGAAGTCGGCATCCGCACGGCGAGTATCCACTACCACTTCCCGGCAAAGGCCGACCTTGGCAAGGCGCTGATGGCCCGATACCGCGTGGCCCTCGATACGACCCTCGCGAAGCTTGACGCCTCGAACCGTAGCCCCAAGGCGAAACTCAAACAGTTCATCGGCTTCTACCGCGCAACCCAAGGCATGGGCGCCATCTGCGTGTGCGGCTCCCTCGCGGCCGACCTCGAAACCCTGCCCGAAGGGGTGCGCGATGAAGTCACTGACTACATCAAGGGGAGCGAGTCCTGGATCGCGAAGACGATCAAAGCGGGCGTCGATGCCGGCGACTTTGAGCCAGATCTCTCCCCAACAGCCGTCGCCGCCTCCCTTCTCGCCGGCCTCCAAGGGGCTCTGATCCTCTCCCGTGCGCGGGACGGTGCTCCCGAGGTCCTGAACAGCGTCGAGAAGTCGTTCTTCCTCACGCTCGCGGCCTCCTGAGCCGCTCCCCATGACCGGCGACAGCTTGGCGTGAGGCGCCGGGGGCGAAGCGCCCGACCCTAGCTTTTCCCGGGGGCCTTTCCCGGGGGTCCTCCGAGGGGCCCCCAGAGAACGCACAAGGAAAGCGTGGCCGCGGTCGATGACATCGGAGAAGGCCGCGCAGGCCCCTGGGGGCTGGCGCGGCACCATGCCGAGCCCATTGGCCCATCCGCCGCCGTGAACGACCCAATAGCCACCCCGACCCGGACGCTCCAGGGCCCGTGGCCGCTGGCCGGCCGGCGGGCAGCCCGCGCGTTGATTGCCTTGGGGATAGGAATAGGGTGGGCCGCCGAGGCCCCGGGCCAGGCCTCCAGCGCCAGGGGCCTGGCCATGGGGGGTGCGGGCGTCGCCTCTTCAGGTCCGGCCATGGCGGCCTTTGTGAATCCAGCCCTGACGCGCTTCAGGGACGAAGACCAGGGCCTCGCGGTGGTGTTCCCTTTCCTGAGCGCCACGGCCCGGGACGAGTCGGAGCTCATCGAGGCCGTCGACGACCTCCAGGCCACGCTGGACGATCTACAAGCCAAGATCGACGCGGCGGATCCCACGGCTTTGGGCCTGCGCTCCCTCGCCGTCGGCAAGCTCGCCTCATTGGACCAGCGCGCCGTCGACGTGACGGCGGACGCTGGGGTCCTGGTGCTCCTGCCGACGCGGGACTACTCGGCTTCCCTTTGGGCGCGCGTCCACGCGGACGCACGTGCAATGCCTTTCATCGACCCCGCGGATCTTGCCGCCATCGGCGACCCGGCCGGCACCTCTGCGGCCCTCGACAACCTCAACTCAGACGCCGTGCTCGTGGGGGCTCGCGTGACTGAATTCGGGGCGACCTTCGCCCTCGAGGGTGCGCTCGGAGGGTCCCTTGGGCGGAACGAAGGACCGCGGCGCGTGTCCGTTGGAATCTCGCCCAAGGTCCAATGGGTCGAGACCTACAACTACTCCCAGAAGGTGACCGACTTCGACGCAGACGAAGCGCTCGAAGAGTACGACCGCTCGCAGTTCACCGAGGACGGCAGCGACTTCAACGTCGACCTCGGCCTCGCTATCGAGCTTGAGCCCGGGGCAACATTGGGACTCTCCGTCCGTGACGTCTTCCGAGCGGACTACGGAACACAATCCGTCGCCGGCCGCCGATTCACGTACCAGGTCGAACCGCAGACGACTTTGGGCGTCGCAATCGAGCGCTCAGGCTTCACGTTCACGACCGACCTCGACCTTGTGCCGACGCGTCGGTTCAAGGAGATCGGCGATAGCCACTTCTTCCGCATGGGCTTCGAGTACGACGCATTCGGGTGGGCCCAGCTCCGTGCGGGTTTTGCGCACGACATCGAGAACGAACAGTCCGACATCGTCTCATTGGGCATCGGCCTTTCCCCTGCCGACAGGGTGCGCCTCGACCTTGTCGGCCAGCTGGGCGATCACTCCCGCGGCGCTGGGCTGCAGGTTTCGATCAGCCTCTAGGATGCCCCTACTTGGGCGGCACAGGCCGAAGCACCACCGAGCCGATCCGTTGGCGCTGGTCCACTCCGACGGAGCCCTCGAAGCGGCGCCCATGGAACTCCGCTTTGACGCTCATCCCCTCAAGGGGTGGCGCCATCATGCGATAGCGCCGCCCTGTGGCATCCCCATCGACCGTGCGGCGCTCGACGAGCTTCCCGGTGGAATCGAAGAGATCGATGGTCCCCGCCGGGAATCCGGGCGCCTTGCGCTCCATGCGTACCTTGACGCTCAGAACGATGAGATCTTTCGCAGGCGTAAGGGTCGCCCGCTGATTTTCGACCACCCTGACGAAGCCGCTAAAGGAATCCCCCGCGACCGAAGCCACGAGCCGGTAGTCATGGGGAATCTCCACTCGGCTGGCCCAGCGCTCGGAGAGCTGCCCACGCGGCACGGCCTCAGAAGCGATGACCTCGCCCCTGCGCAGCCAACGCACCATGACCGAGTCGTAGGGATCCCCGCCCTGCTCGACCTGCGTCCAGTCGAATTGCACCGTCCCGGCTGGTTCACTGAAGACACCGAAGTCGTGGGTCGACCCGGGATCGATGGTCACGGCGCGGCGAGTGAGGATGGGACCGTCCGGCGAAAGGAAGAACAGGTCCCAAAGCCCAGGGGACACGGGTACCCGGACCCCTTGGCCCGCCATGCCGGCGACTCGGCCCGGAATGTCAACGTACCTCCGAAAGCCGCTACGACGCTCGACGAGCAGCAAGCGCCCGGACCGCCCGTGGGACGGATTCTCCAGGATGATCGTGCCCAGGGCCGGCAACGGCCCTTCAACGTGAATCTCAGTGGGGAGCGGCCGCTGGATGGGCCGGTAGTGGAAGAGCCTGACGGTCTCCCCGCTCGTCGGATCGACCCCCGTAATCACCACGGAAGCCAAGTCTTCTGAGGACTCTGGGATCCGCACGCGCCCCTCTTGGACAACGTCCGATGCGTCGTCGCCGAGCCCGATGATCCGCTTGCAGTCGGGATGGGCGAGACGGTACCCCGTCCAGAGCTTCGATTCATCGTTGTGAATGGCACTGACCTCAACGGGTCCATGGAAACCCGTGATGGACACAAGGGTCTCCTGGTCGACGTTCAGCCGACCGAGATCGATATCCCCCAGGTCGACCGAGCGCAGGCCCGTGCCGTCCATTGGCTCGACGGCGGGCAGCTCCAAATCCCGGCCGATCAGGATCCTTGCGGCTGGCATCGCCATGGCTCCGACGCGGAATTGGCCGTCGGCTCCCGTCACGATCGACTGACCGTGCCTGCGTGACCCCGCTTCCGGATCCGACGGCACGAACACGGGGTAGCCCTCCACGGGCAGGCCATCGCTCGTGAGGACGCGGCCAGTCACTTCCCATGCGCTGCGCAGGTCGATCGCCTCAGGCGGAGCGGCCTTGCGTGACGAGAGCGGGCCCCACCACAGGGTCTCGTCCCCTCGGCTTACGACGATGCACTTCCGGTAGTCGCCCCACGCCAGACCGTAGAGGTTCTCGCCCTGGGTCCACGCAGGAACCCAGCTCGAGAGACCAAAGAGGCCTGAGTCTGGCCGAAGCTGCATCTTCTTCCGCACATCGGATGGCCACAGCTGAACGGACAGGTCGCTCTCCTCTGAGTCCGAGCCGTCGACCTGGACCCATGCCACCGCACGCTCCTTGAGCTCGAGCCGCACTGGCGCGCCCCATCCCAAACTCGGTTGGTCGAGATAGATGGCGTCGGAAAGGAGTCCTGGGGCGCCACGGGCGGCGAGCCAGCAACCATCGACCGGAACGCGAATCGACAGCTTGCCATCGGCGTTCGTTTGCCCGAGATGTCGCCGGTCCGTGAGGCCAAGGTCCCACTGGGCGAAGACGTCCGTTTCGGGTGAGGGCGCCCCGGAGGCATCGACGACCTGAATGACAAAGGCCCGCTCCTCCTGGACCGACGCGTCGCCGGGGGCGGCGGGGGAAGCCACCACTTCAATGGCCGTGTCGCCGATGACTTCACGGGTGCAATGCGACGGGGCCAACACAGGCTCTCGCGCGGGATCGCCGGAAGCCAGGAGGGCGCGATCGTGGGGTCCGCCTGGGGAGGGTCCAGACTCCGAGGGCTGAAGCGCGACGGCCACGCCAGCGGCGGATACGAGGCCGACGGCCGCGATGAGTTTGCTGCGGCGGAAGAACGGAAGGGAGGCCAGTGCTGCCCGGAGGCCCGCCCATCGATCCTCACCACCGATGTCAGCCCGGAGGAGCTCAAGTCCCCGCCGAACGCGGGTTCGCACCGTCTCGACCGGAAGTGCAAGCTCCCTGGCCACGACGCGCGGCGGACGCCCCTCAAGAACCCGCATGGTCACAGCACTGCGGTAGATCTCGGGCAAGTCAGCCACGCGCTTGCGAAGCTCGCGTCGCAGCTCCTGCCTGGCGGTCTCCTCGGCTGGATCTGCTTCGGGCCCACACATTGGGGTCTCAGGATCACCGACGCGCTCCCCGTGACGCTTCGATCGAGCCTCCCGCGCTCGATGGGTGAAGAGCCGATTCCAAGCGATCTTCCGGAGCCAGGGCTCCATGAAGCGCGGGTCCCTCGGGCGACTTGAAAGCGCCGTTAGGATCGTCTCCTGCTCGAGATCCTCGGCGAGGTGCGAATCGCCCCGCGAGAGGCTCCGAGCCACTCGCCGAATCAAGGCGAGCATCTCGTCGTCTAGGTCGCGTCGCTGAATCATCGGTTGAGCACGGGTGGGAGGGCCTGAGGGCTGGCCGGAGTGACCGTCCCGACCCTATGCCGCAATGGAGGAATGGACGAAGGGGCGCCAGATCCTTGTTCC
The DNA here is from genome assembly GCA_913058555.1 of uncultured bacterium. Lineage (GTDB taxonomy): Bacteria > Planctomycetota > UBA1135 > UBA1135 > Saltatorellus. The sequence continues at coordinate 10,854 of CAJXRJ010000005.1, read as the reverse complement.
CGCTCGGACAGAAACCTGGGGCAGGGTGCCGGTCCTGGACGGCCTATTGCCCCCGCTTCTGACCGACGATGATGCAGTGCCTGGCCCCCTTGCGACCGGGCCTCGCATGGGCCTCATGCTGGGTGACGTGCAGCCCTGACCGCTTCAGCTTGTTCGCGAAGAGTGGATCGTCGGTGGCGGACCAGACCGCCACACGCCCCCCTGGGATGAGGGCCCGGTGGATCATATCGAGACCCTTCCGGCTGTACAGCCGAGCGTTGCGCTTCATCACCATGGGCTCCGAGCCATTGTCGATGTCGAGCATGATCGCCGCCAAGGTGCCCTTTTCGCGGGCGATGGCCTTCACCACATCCCCGAGCACGACCTTCGTCCGCGGGTCCTCTAGTGGATGCCCCGAGTGGGCGCCCAACGTGTTCCGGTTCCACGTCACGATCTCCGGTACGAGCTCCACCTGAAGGACCTTGCCGTTCTCAGGGAGCAGATCGAGGGCCGCGCGAAGGGTAAAGCCCATCCCAAGGCCCCCCACCATCACCACGGGCCTCTCGGGAAGTTCCTGGCAGGCGTGGCGCGCCAACTCCTCCTCGGAGTTGTGCTGGCGCGTGCCCATCAGGCCGGCGCCGCGGATGGAGATTTCGTGGTGGCCGTCGTGCTCGTAAAGGTCGAGCTCGGTGCCGTCGGGGGTGGTCGCCGTAGCGAGCTTGATGCGGGGCTTCATGTGGAGGGGTGTGACGCGTCCCGCTGGCAAGTCGCCAGGCGTAGACGGCCCAGATCATGCCCCGAATGGTCGTCCAAGTGAGGGCCAGCGTGCTGCCCCGTCCCGCAATGGATGGAATCCACTACTGGCTGGGGCCGCGACCAGCTGCTTCGAGGACGTAGGCCGCTACGTCGTCGATCTGCTGCTTCGTCAGCTTTTCCTTCTGGGAGGGCATCACGCCAACCCCTTGGGTCACCGACTTGGTGACCTTCGCCTTGGTCAGCGCCATGGTGTCAAGGTTCGGGCCGATGACACCTTTGGCACCTGCGTGCTCGAGGATGTGACACTGGCCACAGCGGGGCGTAGCGTGATTCAAGAACACGTCGCGGCCACGGACGGCGGCCTCGGTCAATGGCTCGGGGCCGCAGGACGTGAGGGAGCCGGCGGCCAACGAGAGTGCTGCCGTGAGGGCGATCAAATAGCGCATGTCGTTTCCTTTCGATCAGCCGACCTGAACGTCCACGCCATGGTCGCGCCATCCGTTGTGCGCATACCCACGCTCATTGGGCACAGCGTTCTCCGGTTGGACGGTTCCGGCTTGGTCTTTGGCCCTGCACACGAGGGTGTGCTTACCAGCGCCAGCCTTCCAAGGCATCGCGAAGAGGCGCCATGCGAACGGGCCGAGGTCGGGGCCCACAAGGTCCGCGTTCGACCAGGTGGCGCCACCATCGACGCTCACCTCAACGGAGTCCACAGGCGCTTCGCCGGAGAATGCCACGCCCGTGATCATCGTCTCACCGGCTTTCACGGGGCCTTCGCCCCCCAGGGGAGCGGTGATCCACGACTTCGTGTTCATGGCCCACATGGACGGCTGTTCCGGGGATCCGGACTCACCAACGGGGCGCACGCGATAGCTCGATACCTGGATCTTGGCGGTGGATTCCTCCGCGGTGGCGGCGATCTCCTTCACGTACTTGACGTTGTTCACGCCGTAGTAGCCGGGCACCACGAAACGCAGGGGGCCACCGTGGGCCATGGTCAGGGGCTCCGAATTCATCTGCCAGGCCAAGAGACCGTCGGTCATGGCCTTCTCGATGGGGATCGAGCGCTCGACCATGAGTTTCTTCGCATCGAGGCCTTCGGCGATGCTCTCGCCGCCCGTGGCAGTCAGGAACTTCTGTCCGGGGATCAGCCCGCCGAGGGCTTCCACCACGGTGCGGAGAGGAACGCCGGTCCAGAGCACGTTGGCTGCGGCGCCGACGCCCCATGGGGAACCTGAGGCTCCGTGGGTGAAGAACTTGCGGCCATTGCCCGAGCACTGCAGCACCGACGCCACCGTTTGGCGGCCCATGCCTTGCAACTCGGCGAGAGTGAGCGCGCGGGGGTTCTTGACGCCCGCAACGTTGAGCGTCCATGCGCCGCGCGCCGCGAGAACACCCTTGTCCGGCGCCGGAAGGTTCGCCCGGACAAAGACTTGATCGGTGGGGGTGATCAGGCCGTCAAGACGCCCGCGCTTGGACTCCATGCACCACGGGTTGGTCCCGTGCACGAGGAAGTCGTTCCCATCGAGGCCCTCAGGGAGGCCATCGGCGAGCCCCGCGCTGGGGGCGGAGGATTCCTTGCTGCAGGAGGTCGCAAGGACGGCTCCCGCAGCGGCGCCGATGGACGTTCGTAGGAAGCGTCGGCGATCCTCGCTCTTCGCGGTCAGCTCCTTGGGAGCGACTTCGGACGGGGAGAGGGGCTCTTCGGGCGGCGTAGAGTGGGCCATTCGGCGGTTCTTGGGGTCGGCGCGGTGGGGATCCGAATGGGCCTCGGCAGAGGCCCCAGGGCCCAAGAATGTACGCGATGATCCCAGCCCGAGTCGTCCCAAACGTGCCGTGGGCCGTGCCAGAACCTCCTGGATCGGTCCCAATAGCCACGCGCACGGGCGCGGCCTGCCCCGGTGTCAGTTCTCAGGCAAGGACACCACGCTCCAGAACGAATCCAGAAGTGTGACCAGGTCCTGGAAGTTTCGGCCGGCGTCTCGTTTCACGACATAGGCCGCCACCGAGGCGTCGTAGGCCGCCTTCTTGTCAGCGTCGAGCTCCGAGGTCGAAAGCACGATCACGACGCTGCGCCGAAGGTCCTTATCCGCCCGGATTTCGTCCAGGAAGCCGAGGCCGTCAAGGCGGGGCATATTCAGATCCAGAAGGATGATGTAGGGCCATGCGATCTGCGGCGTACCGTTCCCGCGCAGGATGTCCAAGGCCTCCAAGCCGTCTCGAGCGATACGAATCTCCGCGTCGATCCCAGAGCGCTCAAGGCCCCTGGAAACCGCCATGCGGTCGACTTCATCGTCGTCGACCAGCAGAACTCGTAGTTTGCGCCGGGCTTGCATCGACCCTGAGGATCGTCCGGGTGGCCTGGACAATGAAGGCTCGATGGTCATTTTTTCCACCCGGGGAGATGTGGGCATCGGCCCAGCTCCTGCCAGAGTCCCCACGGGAGGCAGCCGTTACGGCCAGGAAACTCGGAGCCCAGGCGAGTCAGCTATCATGTTGGCCGATAGCAGCCCGGGCGCTGGGTCTCCCATGCTCTGGGTCCCCAGGCACGGAACCCCCTATCGCCGCCCGCCTGTCCCATCTCGAAGCCTGATCCCTATGCGCACTCCCCTGAATCACCTCCTCCTCGGCGCGGGCCTCCTCGGAGCCGCTGCCCTCTCCCATGGGGCTTTCGCCTCCTCCGCGGGCATCGTCTCCCCCGCCGCGGATACCGACGAAACCACAGCGGCGCGCTACGACATCGACGTCATCCACCCGGAGGCCGACTCGTTCGCAGCCTTCGAGGGCCGGACGATCCTGGTCGAGTTCTTCGCGCACTGGTGAGGCCCATGCCGAGGTGCAGTTCCGCACCTGAACAACCTTCACAACGAGTACGAATCCAAGGGCCTGACCGTCCTCGGCGTCACGTCTGCGAGCGAGGACAAGGGCAAGACCGAGGCTTGGGTCGCCAAGCTGAACGTCCAGTACGCGTACGGCTACTTCAAGGACCGCAAGCTCTCCCAGGACACCGGCCACCGGGGCTATCCCCACGCCGCGCTGATCGACCCCTCCGGCGAAGTCGTCTGGACCGGACACCCGAACAGCCTCAGCAACGGCACGGTCGAGAAGGCGCTTAAGGGCGCGTCACCGTACCTGAGCTTCGGATGGGGCAAGCCCTTCTACGGCATCGCGAAGTCGATCTCGAAGTCGCAGTTCGCCAAGGCGATCAAAGACGTCGACCGAATGGTGGCCTCCGGCGACGAGGGTGCCGCCGATGTGCGCGCCCACGTCGAGCGCATCCTTGGCGCGCGCATCAAGAAGATGGAGGGCGCCATGGCCGAAGGCGACTTCCTGGCAGCGAAGGGCTTCGCTGACGCCCTCGATGGCAACCTGTCCGGGCTTGAAGCCGCTGACAAGGTCGACGGCGTCCTGGAGCACCTGAAGAAGGACAAGAGCGCCAAGAACACCCTCAAGGGCCAGAGCGCACTTGAGAAGCTGAAGAGCAGCGACCTTCGCAAGAAGAAGAACAAGGAGCTCGCCATCGGCAAGGCCGAGAAGCTCGGAAGGCGCTACGAAGGCACGATCGTCGAGCGCCAGGCCAAGGAGTTCATCGAGCTTCTCAAAGCTCAGATGTAAGTCACCGACGAGTGCCAGGATCGAATCGAAAGGAAGCCGCGGGCCGATGCCGCGGCTTCCTTGCGTTCCATCCGACTCCCAGGCGACTCCATCGCCGGCCACGCCCACGTCCCCCATCGCCACCCAACGGACACCATGAAGGGTCTCGTCGCCATCCTTGCGAAACAGCCAATGCCGGGTCGCGTGAAGACGCGTCTCGCCAAGGACGTAGGGCCAGAGCGCGCGGCCGTCCTCGCCGAGGCATTCTTGCTCGATACCATCGACGTAGCTGCCCAGGTCCCGGGTGCCGACGTGCTCATTGCATTCGATCCGCCGGACGCGAAGGCCTGGTTTTGCGCCCATGCCCCAAGTGGTTGCGAGGTCATGCCCCAGCCGAGAGGGGACCTGGGGGACCGAATCGCCGCGGTCTTCGAACGGGGCTTTGCCCTCGGTGCAGCCTCGTGCGTCGCCATTGGGATGGACACCCCGCAGCTCAGCCCAGGGCGTCTCGCCCAAGCCCTCAGCGCCTGTGAGAACGGCTCAGTGACCATCGGCCCCAGCGTCGATGGTGGGTACTACTTGATCGGAATGGACCGCCCGAGGCCCACGCTCTTCGACGGTATCGACTGGAGCACCGACGCCGTATTCGATCAAACCTCGCGGCGCATCCGACGGGCCGGCGCTCCCCTCGTTCTGCTCCCCGAGGAACACGACGTGGACGACCTTGCCGGGCTTCAAGCCCTCGAAGCCGGGCGCCTGCCGCCCCGTTCGCGCGCGGCGCTATTGGCCTTCCAAGACGCGTGGAAGGGATAAGCGGAAGGTCGCGCCCTTCTCGGCGCCGATCCAGTCAAGGCGCCCGCCGAGCTGGGCTGCCAACCGACGACTCAGCGCCAGCCCGAGCCCCACGCCCGGAGCCGCGTCCGAGGAATCGCGCCCGGCGCGGTCGAAGGGCGCAAACATACGGGCGCGCATCTCCGACCCGATCCCGGGCCCTCCGTCGATCACATCCAGGTGCACCGAAGCTGCGTCCGCGTGGAGCACCACGCGGATCGTGTGGGCCGATCCGTCCACCGGCGCCCCGTACTTGGTCGCGTTCTCGACCAGGTTCGTGAGCACCTGCCCCACCGCGCTTGGATCGGTGGTGAGCTCCACGGAGCCGGCCTTGTCCTCAAACTCGATCGCCACTGGCTCGGCGCAACGGTTCACGCCAGGCACGAGCGATTCCAAAAGGCCCGAGGCCGTCATCCGTTCCCGCGGGGGAAGCTCGCCTCCCTCCTCGAGACGGGCATAGCTGAGTACGTTCTCCACGAGGCCCACCAGCCGACAGGACTCGGACTCAAGCGTTCGGAGGTACTCCTCCTCGGCGCCCGGCGGCACCATTCCAGAACGCAGCATCTCGCTGTACATGCGAAACGTCGTCAGGGGCGTGCGCAATTCATGGGTCACCGCGTGGGTGAAACGGCGGTGCTTATCCCCGTAGGCAAGGCTCGCTCGCAGGCCGACGAAGCCGCAGACAAGCGCGAGCCCAAGCCCCGCCCATGCGCTGATGAGCGGCCACCAGTGCATGAGCGACGCCTTGGGGGTCAGGGCCGGGGGACTCACGTCAAAGCCCACGGGGATCGACGCGAGACGCATGCCCACGCTTGCGGGCTGCTCCCACGGATCGGGCTCCTCCCGGATCGGCCGTAGCTTGGCCTTCGGGAAGAGGCTCTCCACTTCCCCGAGAAGCGTGCCCTCCAACTGATCCCAGGGCATGAAGAACGTCTCGTAGCGAGTCCCGGTGGAGCCTCCGGCGCCGTCCACGCGGCGACTCAAGAACAGTGAAAGGTCGCCCGATTCGTCCTCCGACCAAAACGTCGCCAGGGGCCCCACCAAGAGCCCCTTCGACGGCAGAACACGCAGCTGCTGCAGCGAGTTCATGTTGGAGGTTTGACGGAGCTGGAAGTCCTCTCGGCTCCGTGGCTCGCCGCGCTGCTCGATCGCGCCCGTCCAGGACTCCGGTGCTGCCTGCAGCGCGGGCCCACCCCGCCCCCCAGGCTCCGCCAACGCATAGGCCTGCGCCGACTCCAATGCCTCGTCCGCGGCGACCTGCGCGCAAAGCGCGACGGCGACCGGCTGGGCTTTCGCGGGCTGAACGTCATTGCTCGCTGGGTCGATCCCGCAGGCGAGCCACCCGGCTGGATTGCCCTGACCCGGTTCCTCGAAATAGGTGGCCGCTGTCAGCATCCCAGCGACTCGCATCTCCATCTGCCAGAGCGCGGTGCGCGCATCCTCGTGGAACAGCGCGGCCCCCAAGGCCCGCTCCCGCCCGCGGTTTTCGGCCACGACGAAGATAGACAGCGCCACCAAAGCCGCGATGGCGATCACCGAGGCCCCAGCGAAGAGGCGCACCGCAATGGATCGATTCACGCGGCGACCTCCACCGACGCGCCGAGCATGTAGCCCTTACCACGCACGGTGACGACCGCCTCCGTCCCGGCGGCACCGATCTTCTCCCGTAGGCGCATAACGGCCATGTCGACCGTGCGAGTATCCACGCCAACGGGGTTGATCCCCCAGACGCATCGGAGGAGCTCCGCGCGCTCCACGGGACGGCCCGGATGACGGGCGAGGTGCTCCAGAAGCGCGGTCTCAAGCCCGGTCAGGGAAGCGGACTCTTCGCCTTTCGCGCCGGCCACCTCGCGCCGAACCAGGTCGATGCGCCGGTCGCCGATGGCGAGCACGGCCGCTTCGCTGGGTCGTTCCGCGGAACGGCGCAGGACCGCGTCGACCCGGGCCAGGAGCTCGCTCGAGCTGAATGGCTTCACCACGTAGTCATCCGCGCCAGAGCGGAGGCCCCGCACACGGTCCTCCTCCGCGCCCCGGGCCGTGACGAGGATGATCGGAAGCCTCGGGCGATCAGCGCGCAGCTCCGGCAAGAACTCAAGGCCGTCCATACCCGGCAGGACAACGTCCAAGAGAACAAGGTCGATGTCAGGGTTCGTCAAGGTACGACGCGCTGCCGGGCCGTCCGCGCACTCGAGCACGCGATAGCCGGCGAACCGAAGGCTATCGACGAGGCCGCGGCGGATGGCGGCGTCATCTTCGACGACGCAGATGGTTCGGGTGGTACACATGGTGGGGTGGGCGCACGCCGATCGCACGTACGCCCGCAACCGAACCCTACGGTGCCCCTACCGATCCTGCGAGTCACAGCCTCGTAACGGCATCCGTCGCTACTGCAGGCGAATCGAGCTCGCCTGGACGCTCAGGTTGTTGGCATCGTCCACTTGGAGCGTGCCCGTGACGACCACCTCGCTGAGCTGGGCAATGCCGTGAAAGCCCTCCACGGCCCAGGAGCCGGGGCTATCCCCGTCGTGGAACTCGACGAAGGCCGAGCCGCGTGTCAGTTCGTCCGGATCGGCGCAGCAGTAGTCCCACGGTGTTTCGCACTCGTCCCCTGGAATCTCGTTGCAGGACAGCAGCGTGTCCTCCACGAGGACAAAGGCCGCGAACCCGTCGACGAACTCCTGCACGGTCCCACGCACCACGACCTCCTTGCCGTTGAGGTCCCCCTCGCGTAGGTCAAAGACGTTGACGGCCCCCTCAGGACTCTCCTTGGCCCAAAACTGGTCCGGAAGCGCCTGGGGTCCCGATGGCGCCGCTTCCTTTTGCTTCTCAGGGGCGGGCTTCGATTCGTTGGAGCATCCAAAGGCCAGCGCAACGAGGAGAGTGAGAGAGATATGTTTCATGGTTTAGAGGGCCGGCAGATGGAGGCCGAGTGGAGGGGAGTCGTCGACGATCAGTCTTCTTTGAGCGCGCTCGCTACGGGCATGCGGAGCGCCCTCCAGGCCGCGGGCACCACGCCGAGAACCCCGAGGATCAGCGACCCGAGGAATCCAACGACAATGGCAGCCGCGTCCACTTTGAGCGCGAAGGCACTCATGGCGAGGCTGACGGCGCTGCCCGATATCGTAACCCGCGCCAGCACAAGCCCGAGAACCCCGCCGACGGCGCAGAGCAACGTGGATTCGAGGGCGAGGGAACCCGCGACGGCGCGTCCGCTATAACCGAGCGCCCGGAGCGTGCCGAGCTCACGTACGCGATCCTGCACGGCCGCCGCCATGGTGTTGGCACCCCCGAATACGGCGGCCGCGGCGATCAGAGCCGCGAGGACCCAGGCCATGGCGCGGATCTTCTGGAAGTAGGCGGCGAGCTGACGGTAGTACTCGACGCTCGAGATCGCCGTCACCTCCAGGTCCACGCGCCGCTTGGAGTAGTAGTCGAGGTCGCGGAAGCGCTCTGCAGAGTCCAGCTTGACGAACACAACGGAATCGTCGTCCCGCTGAATCACGCCCCGCAGGGGCGCGAGGGGGGTCCAGACCTCTCCTTCGAGGGTCGTCCCCGGCGCGACGAACCGGCCCACGATCTGAAACGAGGCGTCCTCGAAGCGCAGGGTCCTTCCCACGGCCACTTTGTCCTCTGGGACCCCCATCTGCGCGGCGGCAAGGCTGCCCACAATCACCTCACCGGGATCCGGCAAGCGGCCCTCCGTCAAGGTCAGCATGTCGTGCACGGCATAGGCATTCATCGTGACGCCGCGCACGAACCCTGGCGCCAGTGTCTCGCTGCCTTCCACGCGCATGTTCGTCGCCAGATGCACTTCCCCGGAAGCCACCAGGACCCCCGAAACATCCGCCTGCACGAGCCGCGCAAGGTCCGCCCGCACGGCTGAGCGCACGATGTCCCCTTCGGCGGCGCTCGAGAGGAGGATCGCCACGTCCTCGCGCGCTGCACCGGAAAACGTTCCGGACATCCCACGTACGAAGGCCGTGGTCCCCACCAGCAGCGCGGCCACAAGCGCCGCGGAAGCGGCGGTCAGCACGGTGCGGAGCCTGCGGCGACCGAGGTTGCGAGCGGCGTAGTCGAAGGGCAGTCCCAAAGTTCAGGACCGAAGGCTAGGGACGATGGGACGACGGGCGCTCGTGAACGCCGGCACGATGCCCGCAAGCAGCCCGGTCACGAGCCCGACCATCGCCCCCCGCAGGAGCAGCTGGGGCGGCACATCGATGGTGATCGTGATCCCCTCCGTGCCGATGGCCACCGGAACAAGAGTCAGCCACACGAACGCGAGGGTGAGGCCCAGGAACGTGCCGATCCCCGCCAGCGCCATGGACTCCAAGAGGACCATCATGCCCACATGCTCCTCGCGGAAACCGAGGGACCGCAGGACCCCGAACTCGCGCACACGGTCCTGGGCGCTCATCACGACGGTGTTGGCCACAAGTGCCAGCACCACCGCGACGCACGCAAGCCCAAGCCACCGACCGAACCGCAGGATCTCGCGCAGGTCCCGCGTGGCGCCCTGCAGAAAGGCCGACCTGAGCCGGGTATCCGTGGGCTCTTCCGCGTGGGCGAAGAGGCCGTCGATCTCCCGGGCGATCTCCTCGGAGCGGTCGCCGTCGTCGATTCGAACCTCGAGCTGCGTCACCGTCCCGAGGCGGTTGACGGGACCGGCGCGCTGAAGGAACTCGAGGTGCGTCAGAATCAGGCTCTCGTCCACCCGCGAATCCGCCTGGAAGATCCCGCTCACCTTCACATCCACGTCGCCAAAGCGAAACCGGTCTCCCACGTCGAGTCCCTTGCGTGCGGCAAACGCCTGCCCGACCAGGGCCGCGTCCGCCTCACTGCGAAACGCCTCGATGTCCCCCGCCGTCAGATTGACGCCACGCTGCTCCAACATGATGTCCACGGGCGCCCCCTGGAACGTGATGAGGTCCAGGCTGGCGCGGCAGTTGTTGAGGTAGACCTTCACCGGTAGCACCGACTCGACGCCCGCGACGTCCTCGATGCGGCCCGCGTAGGACTCGGGGAGGATCGAGGTTTGCGGGCAGAACCGGTTCTTCCGGTAGACCACCAGCGTGCGTGCCGATTCCCCGCTGGTGAGAGCCGTCTCAAGCCCGAGGGCGAGGCTCTCCACCAAGAGGAACAGGAGCAACGCGCTCGCAATTCCAAAGACCGTGAGTGCCGTGCGCCCGGACCGGCGTAGCAGGTTCCGGACCGCAAAACGGAGTAGCTTCAAGTGGGGACCTCAGACTCTGACAGCCGGCCTTTGTCGAGGTGCAACACACGGGTTCCATAGGCCGCTGCCCGTGGGTCGTGGGTGACCATCACGAGGGTCTTTCCAAACTCTTGGTTCAGTCGCTGCAAGAGCTGCAAAACCGTCTCTGCCGACTCCGCGTCAAGGCTGCCCGTGGGCTCGTCCGCGATGATCAAGGCAGGGTCCGCCACGATCGCCCGGGCGATGGCCACCCGCTGTTCCTGGCCGCCTGAGAGCTGTTTCGGCTGATGGTGGGCGCGATCGGTGAGTCCGACCGCTTCGAGGGCGATGGAGACCCGGCGATGGCGTTCCTTACGGGAGAGCCGCTGGAGCCAAAGGGGCAGCTCCACGTTTTCATAGGCCGTGAGGACCGGCACGAGATTGGCCTGCTGGAAGACGTAGCCCACGTGCCGGGCGCGCCAGCGGGCGAGCTTCGAAGCTGTCTC